>JAGWZB010000473.1 GCA_018969045.1 Planctomycetota bacterium
TTTGATCGCAAACTCATCCCTTGAAATACTGCATTCGATGGCGATCGATTCAATCACCCCTCGCCCAAGATACAGCCTGCAAGATCCGTCGTTTTGATCTGCCCCCTGAACCCCTTTGGGAACGCGAAAGTCAATCGAAAAATACATGGCTCGATCTGTGAGGTTCCTTTTCTGACCAAAGACATACCGGACTCCTTCGTAGGGAGTCCCCGAGCCGATGCGAACCCCTTGTTTCCCTGCCCCAAAGACATGTTCATAAGGGCTTTGAGCCTCTTGGGTGACTTGGTTTGGACCTGCGGACAACCAAACTTTCGCGGGGGGGAGGCCAACCTCCTGCGCCTCGAGGTCCAAATCGACTCCTCCTGCATGGTAGTTTGGATCGGATTGCATTCGCTGGGACTGAGCCAATTGAATCGACTCGTCCAAAGCCCGCAAACGCATCTGCTTTTGTTCCTCGAGCTCTCGAACTTGAGCAGGTGGTACCAGCGGTGGAAAATTCGCAGGACGCTTGTGCTCTTCCCCGCCAGGAAACGCCCATAGAGTGCTTTGCAGGATTCCATACAGCCCGTAGTAATCCTCCATGCTGATCGGATCGTACTTGTGATCGTGGCATCGGGCACATCCGATCGAAAGCCCCAAGACAGATCGACCAAGGGAATCGATCACGTCGGCAAAATCCAAATGCTGAAAATCGGAGTTCGGTGCGTATCCATACCGTTTGCCGATCGCCAAGAATCCCGTCGCAGTGACCAAATCCGCGTACTGCTGAGCCATCTTCGTATCGGGTTTGCCCAACTCCCGCTGAATCATGTCCTTGGCATACAAATCACCTGCGATTTGCTCGCGCAGAAACTGATCCCAAGGCTTGTTTTGGTGGATCGAACGAATCACCCAATCGCGGTATTTGTAAGCCTCTGGTACCGGGTAGTCGGCTCCATCTCCAGCGGTGTCGGCGTACCTTGCCACATCAAGCCAATGTCGACCATATCGCTCAGCATGCTCAGGAGAATTCAATAACCGATCCACCAAGCGAGCCTCTGCATCCTGCGATGGATCTTCGAGATATTGCTGCGTTTGTTCAGGCGTGGGAACCAACCCTGTCAAATCGAGCGTCACGCGCCTGTGCCATGCCCGTTTGCTGGCGATCGAAAGCGGTTCAAGCCCCTTGGATTCCAAGGTCGCCACGACAAATCGATCCACCGGATTCCATACCCAGTCTTGATGCACCACTTCGGGAACTTGGACCTGGTACAATGGCTCGAAGGCCCACCAGTTTTGAGCCTCTTTGGCACTCATCCCACCGATGCGAGTGAGCGCCTCTCGCGGATCATAGGCACCTTGGAGCACCCAAGTCTCCAGATCTCGAATCTGGCTTTCTGAGAGACCAAGCCCGCTTTCGGCAGGAGGCATAGGACTGACCCCATCGGCATGGCGAATCGCCCGAATCAACAAACTCTGGTCTGGCTTGCCAGGTGCGATCGCTTGGCCCGAATCACCCCCTGCTTGCCAACCTTCTCGGGAGTCAAGCAACAGGCCACCACTGGACTTACGGCTTGCCAGCGAATGGCAAGCCAAGCAGTTATCCACCAAAACAGGTCGAACCCGATTCTCAAAGAAATCGATCTTTTCGAGATCTCCCGATCCCTCTTGAGACCAACTCGGATCGCACAAACTGAGCACAAGCAACAAGCTACAGCCTGAGAGTCCACAGCCTGAGAGTCCAACGGGCAGAATACTGCAAGGCACTGCGATCGATCGGGCAAGGAGGCAAACGCTCATAGGAGTATCAGGTTCGAGATTGTGTAAAAATCTGTAGCCTGGATTATAGCTTGCCAACTCCTGAGTCTTCATCGGAAAAAGGGGATCGCCAAAAACACCGGAAAAACTTTCTTTAATCGGCAAAGTTTGCCTAATGGTCACAAGCTCCATGGACGATTGGATAAGACACGTGAGGGTGGGTGATGGGGCAAAATCGCAATCGAAAAGCAACAGGGCTAGGAATGCTCCCAGTCCTCCTCGTGGCATTTTTATGCGTTGGTTGCGGGTTTGGACCGCGATCTTTGGTGCAAACGCGACTAGCTTACAACGAAGCGGTGAAATCGACTTCGGAGGAGCAGTTTCTCTTGAACATCGTCAGGCTGCGATATACCAATACACCTAGCAGCCTAGCCATTTCGAACATCGCCGATCAACAGGAACTCTCTTCGGAATGGCAAGCCATTCCCTTCTTTGTGGCTGGCGCCGCTGAGGGTTTTCGATCCCAGATGTTGCCTCAAGCGTCCTTGATCAGGGCATCGCGCCCGACGCTCAGTTACACACCTCTTGATGACGAAGAGTACACCCAGAGGCTATTTACTCCGATCTCGCTCAATGGAGCGTTTTATCTCTCGAGAACCACTTGGCCAATCTCAACGGTATTTCGGCTTTATCTTGAAAATCTCAATTGGGTATCCAACGCCGAGACGGCCAGCGGGCCGACCCCACGATGCGCACCTGAGTACGCTGAGTTCCTCGAAGGAATCCAGGCACTGCAAGAACTTCAAGACGCACAACTTGTACAACTCTATATCGATCAGACCCAAGACGTGGTCGCGGGCCCTTTTGCTGACCCACCCAACGCGGCCGATATGTCGATCAAAGCCGTCGAAATGGAACTTGAGGTCCGCAAGGACCAGGATGGATACTCCTTGGTCAAAAAATCGAGCCAGCCGATGCTCGCAATCGATCCAGCAGCCAAACTTCAACCCGCTTGGGAAACCTTCTGCCGTTGCTTTCGCATCGATCCAACCACCGAGTCGCTGCGAATCACCACCGAGGAGTTAACACCCTTTGACGGAACTCAAGAATCCGGAAACCTGAATCTTCTGGATTTGGAAACCAGATCTCTTTTGCAAGTGCTGTTTTTTGTATCCCATGGGGTCGAGGTTCCAAGCCAACATGTGCAATCTGGCAAAGTCCCGTTGACCTGCAATCCAGATGGTACTGTTTTTGATTG
>JAGWZB010000474.1 GCA_018969045.1 Planctomycetota bacterium
CCAAGAAAGTCACTTTTAATGCTCAACAAAAAAACTAAACTTCAATCATGGCCTTGCCAGAACGGACGCTCGTGCGCCGATCGATCGACCCGAAATCAAACCAAAAATCGAGTCCGCGAACGCTTGATTGAGGGCTAGATGTAAAACCCATCGCGATTGACAGGAACAAAAATGACGGGATTTCTCTTCGGCGACGATGCAGATGAGTTTTTTTCCAAAGAAAAAAAATCCTCAGCAAATAAATCCAACGCAGAAGCTTCGCAAAGCGCACCCGGAATGTCCGATGAGACACCTCTTTCGGTCTCCCAACTGACCGCTTGGATCAAACGCACTCTGGATCAAAACATCGCTAGTTTTTGGATCGCCGGCGAAGTCAGCAATGTAACCAAAGCCACCTCGGGCCACGTTTACTTGACGATCAAGGATGCCAACAGCCAAATCGGTGCGGTCATTTGGAGATCAAGTTGGGAACGATGCAAATTCGACATCAAAGAAGGAATGGCCGTCCTGGGAATGGGAAAACTCGATGTCTATGGACCCAGAGGGACTTATCAGGTCGTATTGCAAAGGCTTGAACCACAAGGCTTAGGTCCCCTTCAAATCGCGTTTCGAAAACTGTATGCGAAACTTGCAGCCGAAGGCCTCTTTTTACAAGATCGAAAACGGCCTTTGCCCCGATTTCCGAAACGGATAGGGTTTGTGACGAGCCCTCAAGGAGCGGCGATTCATGATTTTCTTGAGGTGCTCCGAAGGCGATGGCCTCAAATGAACGTCTTGGTGGTGCCTGCGAAAGTTCAGGGTTCGGGCGCTGCCCAAGAGATTGCCCAAGGTATCGATTTGGCAAATCGAATTGAACCGCCGTTAGACGTCTTGGTTGTTGGTCGTGGTGGTGGATCGATTGAAGATCTGTGGGCCTTCAACGAAGAAATCGTCGTTCGGGCCGTTGCGGCCTCGAAGATCCCCGTTGTCTCGGCTGTTGGTCACGAGATCGATGTGACACTGTGCGATCTTGTTGCCGATGTCCGGGCACTTACACCGTCCGAAGCCGCTGAGAGGATTGCACCAAGTCGCGACGAGATCCTAGAAACTCTACAATCATCCCAGCTACGATTGACATCGATCGTCGCAAGCAAACTCAGGGAGCTCGAGTCTCGACTAACAGGACTGATCCGCCGACCGGTGATCGAGCAACCAGAAAGGATGCTTGATGTCCTGGTCCAGAAACTCGACGAGAACGACCATCGCCTCGGCGAGGCGATCGATCGCCGGATTGAGAAAAGGCAGTTCGAGTTCGATAAACTCGCAAGTCGACTCGAGACGATCAGCCCACTAAAGACACTCGCCCGAGGCTACTGCTTGACCATGGACACCAAGGATGGAAGCATCCTTTCGCAAACATCCCAAGTTCGCTTAGGCCAGCGTATCGAAACCCAACTCTCCGACGGTAGTATCCTCAGCCTCGTCGAAAAGATAATACCCATCGAAAGATAGAATACAAACGGTGGTTTTTCACAAATTATTGAAGTTAAAACTTCTCGGGCCTCCACCCGGCTTCACGCCGCATGGCGTTGAATGAAAGTGGGTCATCGCTAGCAGTCCGGTAATGAAATATCACTAAATCGTGTAGCGATTCCGCACGCGATGGTTGCACACGGTACTGATCAGGATGTCGATCTTCCAGAGCCGAATCGGCCTCACAAATTCCGCTGAAGAGCCAAACTCGATATCTTATCCGTTTTCAATTCTTTTACTTGACCACATACCTCAGTTGGATTAAACTCGCTGCCTAGTAATGTTCGTTTTTTTGTAAAAGCGAATCACAAACACGACTCCAACATTTTCAGGGAGAAGGTAATAATGCGGTTTATCCGACTAGTCTTAGGTCTTGGGTTGAGTTTTCTGATGGGCAACGTTGGTGGCACCGCAAGAGCAGCACTGATGGGTAGCTACACATTCGAATCCACAGGGACTCAAAACATCACATGGTACTCATCCTTTGGTAGCAAGCTTTCTGCGTCGGCCTTTGCAAACAGTCAGAATGGTACTGGTAATGGCATTAACGGATCTCAAGCGGCTGGTAACGCCGGGGTGGTTCGGCAACGAACCCGTTTAACGCTTGGAATACTGCCAACAATATCACCAACTCTACATACGATACAACGACGGTGAACACTTTTTCATTCCAAAAAGCCAATACTTTTGCGTCGACCGATGTTGTAAAGATTACTGGTCTGAAGTTCGACTTGGCCAGGGGAAATGGCAGTCCTGTTTCGGGGAATATCACCGCCAATTCGATCGATGTTCAAGTTGAGTATCGGGTCAACTCAGGATCCTGGAGTTTGCTTGGCTCGGGTTCTACAGGGGTAAGGCCCCAGGTAGCCGCGAGCGGTTCTACCGTTGCAAATACTTTTGGAACTGTGGATTTACAATTTCTAACTCCAGTGTTTTTTAACTCTCAGACTTCCGATTCTCTGGAATTTCGCATGGCTTGGAAGAGAACTTTTACAACTTCCAGCGGAGGAACGGCAACAAGTAGGGGTTGGGTGGATAACGTGTCATTGTACGGAGATGCATTTGCTGTTCCTGAGCCCTCCTCAATCGCTGTGTTTGGCCTGCTAGTAAGTGGATTGGCTTTGCGTCGCAGAAAGTAGGTTAATCGCACAGGCATCGCGTTCACTCAGAAACGCTCTCAGCAAAAAAGCGTCTTTTTTCGCGTTGATGGAAACGCTCGGATTTTTAGTATTTCCCAGATCACCAGACTTTTGGGAACGGACTGAGACAGGCGTCAGCATTGCAGATCCTGTCCTAGATGGCGATCGAGTGGTAACCGCATGGGCTCTCTCTCCTCCATCGAAGCGGTCGCTAGTTCTCAATCAAGCATGGTTTTTTATTGAGATAATTTGAAAACCTCGAAAACCCTTCCAATTGATTGGTGTTTGATGAGTTGAACAAAATCTTCAACCACAACCAAAGGAGGGTTTCGAGTGAAC
>JAGWZB010000475.1 GCA_018969045.1 Planctomycetota bacterium
TATCAGCTGGCAAAACTCGTTTTTCACTCTCGACAAGCCAATTGGCGGCATTCAACAGCAATGCGCTGAACGCATCGTTGGTAAAATCGCTCTCGTGCCCAAGCGACGTGTAGAACGACTTGCCAGAATCCGCCCGCACAAACGTCCAAGCAACAGGCTCGGAAGCTTGGTTGGCTATTTTTCCTAGCCATAGCACGTTGGTACCTGTGCGCAGAGGAGATACTTTGTAGAGCGATCCGAGACTCTGGTATAGCTCGACACCATAGTCCTTGGACGCCACCAGCGGATGATCGGTGTGCTTTGCAACACTCACCGTATTGACTTGTTCGTTGCCGTAGTGGTTCGTGTAATTCCCCCCGAAGACTTCCGAGTCGAATTCAGGCCAATCGGCCAAACCCTCGGAAGGGGATTTTCCGCGCAAGCTGAACGCGTGGCTAGCAGTTCTTATCCCTAAGACGGGCTTTCCCGATGCGACGAAGTCTTTGACTTGCTGCAACTGTTGAGGCATAAGCGGCCTGCGGCGAACACTCACCAACACTGCATCGGCATCCTTCAAAACGTCCAGACCCAAAAGTGCATTTGGATTTGCAGCATCGCTGAAGATATAGGAGACCTTGAAATCCTTTTCCAGTTGCTCTTTCGACCATCGCACTAACGTCTGATCGGTCTTGTACTCATCCTCGGCGATGATGATCGCCCAATGCTTGCGGTGGTCCTCTGCAAAACGAAACGGCTTTCCACCTAAAATTTGGTCGCTAGTAACTGTTGGGCAAACCACTCGCTCAATGTGATCGATGACTCGATCGGTCCCACTGAAATGGTTGATATGCGGCCATCGCGCCGGGTTGTACATCGTGTCGGTCAAATCCCGGACCAAGACCGCATCGAATCCGTGTTGCTTTAACTGCCTGAGTCCAAAAGGTCTCCCCAAAACACACATGTTGGTATGCACTCCACAAACCAAAACGTGCTCGATACCTCGCTGCTTGAGAATATTCCAAATTTCCTTGCCCGAGTCACTGATAAAATCGCTTTGTGCATCGATCTGAATAATGTCTGTTTGCCTAACCCACGGTCTTTTTGGGTCTCTACCAAGACTCTGAAGACGCTCGAGCCACTGCCGATGCTCGGCGATATCGTCGTCTTCACCGCCATCGGATTGATCAACCGGATAAGGATCCCTGGACTCACCGTCGATCGTATCGCACCAGGCGGCAATGGTCTCGGGTGTCTCCTGGAGCTTAGGTGTTTGTGCGGCCCGAACTCGCGATGGATGATTCTCGTAAAATGCCATACAGTCGCTAGGAGCGTGTATGATCGTCCCACCTGCGGCTCGGATGGAATTGGCCAATTGGTTCATCGAAGGTGCCACTTGCAGCACCCGACGGACGGCGTTGATGCTATGGTGTGAATCCCAAACATCGCACAAGATCAACGCTGTCTTGCCTGCTTGCCATTGAACCGTTTGAACATTCCTGTGATAGTTTCCTGAGCTTTCCGCAACTGGCGATTGACTCTGCAACGCCAACTTCAATACCGTCGGATTCTCAGGACTGTGCGCCAGCCCGATGACAGCCAGGGTGAACCAAACTACATAGACCGCAATGATGATCGTTGGTTTCATAAGCTCACTTCTTGGTGGATTGTAGGATCCAGGGTGGATTGCCGGGTTGATAAGCATCTTGAACCATCTGTCGCATTTTCGCTAGTTGCTGTGGTTCGCTTCCTGCGATATCCTGAGTTTCACCTGGGTCTAGGTCCAATCGAAACAACTTGGGCTCGGTCCCAAAGGGTTGCTCGACCAATTTCCAATTGCCACTGCGGAGGGCTTGGCCATGCCCACCTTCATAAAATGACCAATAATGGTAAGGCCGCTGCGTTTGCTGCTCAGGAGAACCTAAAAGCGTCGGAAGCAAACTCACTCCGGTAATATCGCTTGGGAGCTTTTCGACCGATCCTGAAATGTCGGCAAACGTTGGAAAAAGATCATCAAAGCAGCCGATCTGCTCTGAAATCGTCCCGGCAGCAACTTTCCCAGTCCATCGTGCGATCGTAGGCACCCTGATGCCACCCTCGGTAAGCGAACGCTTGGACCCTCGCAAATTGCCGCTTGAGCCGAAAAACGTGTCCTTGTGCCCACCTTCGTGATGCGGACCGTTATCGGATGAAAACAAAATCAATGTCGATTCCCCAAGTCCTAGCGAATCGATCCGATCGACAATCCGACCTACTTGAGCATCCATTTTCTCGACCATGTGCGCAAACCCTTTTTCGGAATCCGGCCAGTCTTGATCCGAAAACTTACCGAACCCAAATTCCTGAGTTCCCTGGTTTCCTGCCTCGTTGTTGGCATGCGGCAGATTGATCGAAAAGAAAAGGAAGAAAGGGATGTTCTGATTCTGATCAATAAAATCGATCGCTTGGTCGCAGATCAATTCCGAAGCATCGTCGAGTCGCTCCGTAGCAACTCCCGCCCCCGTGGTTGACTCCTTGGGCACTTTGTTTCTCAGTGGTACCCGTCCCTGGTTTTCGTCCAGAAACGTCGGGAAAAAATTGTGTGCATGGGTCTGATCCAAATATCCGAAAAATCGGTCGAAACCCTTCTTCCATGGGCTTCCACTCGAATCGGCTTGACCCAATCCCCACTTACCAAAAAGTCCGCAGCGGTACTTCGAGTGCGCGAGCACCTCGGTGAATGTCCTCTCTTGGTACGGAAGCGATTCCTTGGAATTGCCCCGGATGATGCATCGACCGGTATGCTTGCCCGTCATCAACACACAACGACTCGGGGCACAAACCGTTGAACCCGCATAGAATTGTGTCCAACGCATTCCCTGTCGACTAAGCTCATCGATGTTCGGGGTTCGCAACCGGGTTTGTCCATAGCAACCACAATCGCCATAGCCCAAATCGTCGGCAAGAATCAGAACAATGTTGGGTCGCTTGCCTTGGGCAAAGACCGAGCCGGCAACTCCAACTGCCAAACAACT
>JAGWZB010000476.1 GCA_018969045.1 Planctomycetota bacterium
AATCCGGTGGATGTTCGCACGACCAAACCAGTCAGCACGATCACGCCGGCAACCGCAAGACTGATCCCTAAAACCATCCACTTGGTCGGAAACTTGCGAAAGATCAAGGCACCAAACAGAGGTGTAAACACCGCTGTCAAACTCGTCAGAAACCCACTTCGAGAAGCCGGAATAGTCGCAAGACCGATGACCTGCAAAACCAACCCGCAGTAAAACATCAGGCCGATATAAAACCCAGCTTGCCATTCCAATCGCGTAGCTTTGCGAATGAGCGGACTCCACACAAGACTCAGGATCACTAGCGCCAGGGTGAAACGAGTCGCGATCATCCACGCCGAGACGATCACCCGAAATGCCGTGCTTTGGTGCTGATGAGGAACCCCAAAGTGCAGGTCGCTCATCTCGTTGAGAACTTTAACCACTGGGAATGAAAATCCCCAAAGTGCATTGACCACAACCAGCGCTAGTACAGGGATCCAAGGAAAACGTTTGGGTTGGTTCATGGTCGTTGCCAGTTGCCTGACCTAACCCTGGGATCCAGAGGCCAAAGCCGCACATCGGACCATGGTGTCCATGCTCGCAGTGAGGATTTGCTCGACTCCCGGCGAATAATCAAAGACTTCAACACTCACCCACCCAGAATATCCAACGTCCTTGAGTGCCTTGAAGATCGGAGCTTGGTCTACATCTCCCATGCCCGGCCCAAGCTTGTTCGGATCGTTGGCGTGAAAATGGATCAACAGATCAGCATGGTCTTGGATGATTTGAGCGATCGGGAAACCTTCGCTACTCATGGCCTTGACGTCCAAGTGCAATCGCACGTTAGGGCTCGCAATCCTCTGGATCATCACTCTGGCTTGGGAAGCATGATTAAGAAAATTCCCTTCTTGAGGACCAAGCGGTTCTATTGCCAAGCGAACGTTGGCCGATTCCAGATCGCTAGTCAAACGGCCGATAACATCGATGGCATTGCCCATCGCCTGGTCATGGGTCAATGGAGCGGAGAAATTCCGTTGTAGCGGGGAACCTAAAACCATGATGTTTCCACCAAGGTCCACACACAATTCGATCAGCGACTTGAAGTAATCGGCGGTCTTGCTCCGGACCGCAGCGTCGTCGGTGGTCAGATGAAAACCGCTGGTTTTGGCAAGCAACCAGTGGAGGCCCAGGATCGACATTCCCAAGTCCTCCACCATCGCGCGGTATTCACGCCTGGTCCCTTGGCGGATCTCCCTCACGTCCAACCCTAAAGTAAACGGAGCAACCTCCACTCCGGTATAACCGAGCTTTTTGGCCAAAGCCAATCCTTCACGATGCGATCCACCTTCAAACGTCTCGTTGCAGATTGCGAATTTCATATAAGGTTTGACCCGAGGGGATGTCGTCGTCTGATCGAAGGTTTTTTGGGGGATAACCACCGTCGAAGCAGTTTCACGCAGTTGTCGGAGTCCGATTTTAACGGCCATCGGGTAACAATAGGACCCCAAAGCTCAGACAGAATCTCGGACATTCCTTTTTTTCAACCTCTAAGGCGTCCTGCTCAGACGTCTACCCATGAATTTTGGGTCCTTCAGGAATTATTGCGGGTAAAACATGAGAAGTTTTGGCCCCAGCGACTTCGTGCTCGTGCTCAGTGAAACGGTGCTCGTGATCGTAATCGAAAAGCAAATCTGGCTAACGAATTGGGTTTTGGATCCTTGCGGAATTTTCAAGAGTCTGGTGGCCCAAACTCTGTCGGAAGGGCTTCGAGCAGGAGCACGAGCACGAGTACGAAGACTGCCAGTAGCATCTACTCCTAGCCACAATAATTCCTGAAGAGCCCTCCTTCATCCGCCTGTGGCAACAACCTCAAATTCAGTACGTCTTGGATCGAACGACCCTTTAATCTCTGGGTTGATCGTAAAATAGTTTCTTGCGGTATCCTGCAACCCACCCTGGAAATTAGCAAAAAAATTGCTGGACAAGGTTGCCTTAGTACGATAAGCTTCGTACTATCTAGGTCGTACATCCTAGGGCGTACTAGGAAGGTTCACTTTTTGACAAGAATTCGAAAGGTTTTTGTATATGAGCAAGTCTAGGTTATCGCGGAAGTCGTTTTCGCGAAAAATGATTGTCGAGAGTCTTGAAAGCCGAGCGATGATGGCGGCCGATGCGTTTCACAACTTCACCCTGCCAGAGGATGCGGATGCAAGTGGTGTGGTTACTCCTCTGGACGCACTTGTCGTAATCAACCGGATTAACCAGTCGTTTGCAGGTAATCCATCCGGTATTGCACCCGCCGGATCTGAGAGTGCAATGGTGGATGTCGATGCAGACCAATCGGTCACGCCACTTGATGCACTCGTTGTTATCGATGTATTGAATTCTCAGAACTCAAGCGGCGCGAATGGTTTAATTGCCAGTCGCGTTGACTCCCAACGACGCATTGATTTCATTGAAAAAGCGATCGCATTGAATACTCTACCTCCCGATCTTAGCATCCAGGATGCCAATACAATCCTGGAAACGCTCAGACAAGGTGGCCGTCCAGAACTTGGCGATCGAATTGAAAACGGATCGCTACGCTGGGGTCAAGACAACGACCCGAGATCAGATGATCGACCATCAGTTCCTCAGAACGATCCTGAGGAGTTCAATCCGTTCACCTACGCTGTATCTCAGCGTTTGCAAGCATTCAATATTTCTGCCGAAATCATTGAGAAAATCTCGGTGGAAATCCGCGAGGCAAATCAGACTGGTCAGCCAATGGACATGTCACAGGTCCGCAGTCGGCTTAGCGAATTAGGTGTCGATGTCCAGAAGATCATGCCTGCAACGCCAAGTGTACCGGAGTTGGATCTCCCGATTCGTGTCTTGCCTGTGCCGGACCAACCTAGTCGTCCTGAACGCCCTGAACCACCTGCGATAATCGCGCCTGCGGTGATGGTCACTGAACCGGTGGCTGAATCCCTCTTGGCAAGGCTAGCAGATGCTGGTG
>JAGWZB010000055.1 GCA_018969045.1 Planctomycetota bacterium
CCACGCGAAATTTGCTTATCTTCCTCGCGATCAACTTGCCTACCACCTCCGCTCCACTTTGCGCATTACCGTTGTATAAAGTATTGCGACATCCAATGTCGGCATGAAGCACATGCTCGACCCCAATTCGATCGCGCAACTTGACCTCATGCCGATCGCACGGACGACCACAATCGGTCTTGCTAGTGCCCGGCGAAAGCACCGTGCAAAAAACACAATGCTCCATATGAAACATCGGCATGTGCTGATGGATTACAATTTCCACCCATTCCGGGGGTACGCCCGTAATAAACTCCATCAACTGATCGCGATTGAGATCATAAGATGCCGTCACATGCGATGCACCTTGATCCATAAGCCATTTGGCTGTTAGCGGATTGGTCACGTTTAGCGAAAAATCAACATCTGCTGGTATCCCGTGCTCGCGAGCATACCGCAAAGCAGCCAAGTTCCTCACAAGCCATCCATCTGCAGGATGCTTGTGCAAGGCCTTGAACAACCCGGATTCTCCCTCTTTTAATATTCGCAAAGTCGTTAGATAGATCCTTGCCCCAACCCTGTGAGCTCGATCCACCGCTTCTTTGTACTGGCGAATATCATGAAACTCTACCGCGATGTCCCTGGCGCCTGCCCCAAGCAATGCTTCAAGCTGCCCCATCGTGCGGCACAAGACTCGTAACCTAGGGGACGATTCAACAGGCTCCAAAACACTAACAGCCTTGACTTGCTCGAGCAACCTGGCAGCAACCCCATGATGGCGCACCTGGCGACCTGCAGCGCTTTGACGCGTCGCATCGACCGATTCGACCATTCGCTTTCGCAACTCTCCCAATACCGACAAAGGCAACATCGGCTGGCCCTGGATGTCTATTTGGCAATCATGGATCCGGTAAGGCGTGTTGCCCAGCCGATTCAACTGCTCAGAAATCCCTTGCTGCGTCGCTGGATGCTTTTGCGCTGCGGCCGGCACATAGTCATGCTCGATCGCAATCGACCATTCGCTTTGCTTAAGCCCCTCGCGATGCTCACTCCAAGAAACTTCCAGTCGGATCGGTTTGCCCACAGCGACCAAACCAGCAATCCTCAATGGCAACCTCCGCTCAAACCCTTCTTTGGCAAAAGTCGCTCGCCACCTTTTGGACAACTTCGGAGCGTCGGTCTGCCAAATCGCTTGACCCTCGCTGATCAGCGCGTCTCGAACCAACCCCTTTTGAAACTCCAACTCCACTTGCCCAGGTCCAGCTTGGTCGACACTCTGATGATTCACAAAGATCTGAAATATTCGCCCACCAACCTCACTACCCGCAGCCCGATCCCCCTGAAAAACGATCCCATCCCCTTTCGAAAGCGGTGAGTTCAACTGTGCGACCACACGATCTCCCTTCCTGCGCACCACCCGCCCAACTTCAACCCCCTGCTTGGCACTGGTCAATCCAGGCACCAATCGCTTGTGATTGCATCCTTCAAGCCAACCTGGGGAAAAACCACGAGAGAAACTCAACTCCATCTCTCGCTTGGACTCCTGGTCCAATACCACCCTCCTACCCTCGATCGATTCATCGATAGCCCGCCGATAATGACGCACAATGTTGGCTACGTATTCAGGCGACTTCAATCGACCCTCGATCTTCAGCGATGATACCCCAGCGTCAATCAAATCTGGTATGTGCTCATAAGCCGCCAAATCCTGCGGCGAAAGCAAGTACTTCATGTCCCCAAGATCCATCGACTTGCCATCGCTAATCAACTCATAATCAAGTCGACAAGCCTGCGCACACTGACCTCGATTGGCCGAACGCCCCCCCAAAGATTCACTCGTCAAACACTGGCCGCTATAAGCCACACACAGGGCACCATGAACAAACGTCTCGACAGGCATCGACGTTTGCGATGTGATCTTGCGTATCTCGCTGAGCGAACACTCTCTTGCCAATACCACCCGATCGATCCCAAGAGTCTCGATCGCCGCGATCGTCTGAGAACATGTCATCGTCATCTGCGTGCTCGCATGCACACTGAGCTCAGGGCAAATCTCATGGATCAGCCCCACAGCACCCAAGTCTTGAACCAACACCGCATCGACCCCAGACTCAGCAATCGCGCGCACATGATGCTCAAACGACTCAAGCTCATCGGTGAAAATCAAGGTATTGAGCGTCACAAACCCCGATACACCTCGTCGGTGCAGGTGAGCCATCAGACTCGGCAACTCCTCGATGCTGAAATTCACCGCACGTGCGCGTGCGTTAAATCCCGCTGCCAAGCCAAAGTAGATCGCATCGGCTCCGTTCTCAACGGCCGCATGCACACAGTCCCAATTTCCCGCAGGTGCTAGCAGCTCGGGCGCCAGCCCCCCTCGGGACCTCTTTGTCTTCATCGTCGTTTGCCTAACGCCTTTTTATCTGTTCACGCCTGGAAACCTTCATACCCATCGGACTGAGAATTCCCAACGAATTTCAAGCATTGTAAAAGGCAATATCGTTTTTGAAAACGACAAAATCCAAACTACCAAAACCGGGTGCGTCCACCGTAGCAATCAGGCCACAGAGACTAAATCACACCCGCAGTCGCCTGAGGTTTGGGCAACTCCCCAAGCAGCCTTGCCACAATCGCGTCAGCATCGATCCCCTCGGCTTGAGCCCCAAACGTCGGTACGATCCGATGACGCAACACCGGTGCAGCCAACGCTTGGATGTCCTCAGTCGTCACATGCAAGCGTCCTTGCAAAAGCGCTCTGGCCTTGCTGGCAACCACGATCTGCTGGCAAGCTCTCGGACCAGGTCCCCATTGCACCCAAGGCCCTACCCACTTGGGCGCCGAAGACTCCTTGGGCCTAAGCGATCGAACAAGGTCCAGCACATACTGCTTGACATGCTCTGGAAGCGGAACCACACGCACGATTCTCTGGTACTCGATGATCTCCTGCCCAGTGATCACAGGTTGAATGCTCCCAGAAAAACTCCCCGTCGTGCGATCGATGATTTCACCCTCCTGCTCGCGACTCGGATAATCAACCACCGTCTGAAACAAAAAACGATCGCGCTGAGCCTCAGGCAACGGATACGTCCCCTCTTGCTCGATCGGATTTTGAGTCGCCAAGACAAAAAACGGCTCGGAAAGTTTATAAGTCTTCCCGCCGATGGTCACCGCATGCTCTTGCATCGCCTCAAGCAACGCCGCCTGGGTTTTCGGAGGCGTTCGGTTGATCTCATCGGCCAAGAGGATCTGAGTAAATACAGGACCCTTCACGAAACTTAACTGCCTAGCCCCCGACTCGCTCTGCTGAATGATGTCGGTCCCGGTTATATCCGCAGGCATCAAGTCTGGTGTGAACTGAATGCGATGAAAGTCCAAGTCCATGGCTTGGGCCAACGATCGAACCATCAACGTCTTTGCAAGCCCTGGCACCCCTTCAAGCAAGCAATGACCACCAGCTAGCATCGCGATCAACAACTGCTCGATCGTCGCATCTTGCCCAACAATCACCTGAGAGACCTGCTCCTTGATTTTCGCAAACGACTCTCTCAGCGATTTTGCGCGAGCGATGTCTTCAGACGACGGAGGAGGCAATACAGTGCTCATGAGAATGCAACCGATGGCAAGGGGTGGGATTTCGAAGGAGGGAATCAACGCCGATAGTCTACTCCAACCGACGGGCAAAAGGTTGCGTTTGCACCAAGAAAATCCCGCCCGAGTATTAGCGATTGGGACGCACCAAGCCTGGCTGCACGTCCAAATCCAATGAATCAAACTGACCTCGACGAATCTTCTCCCAGGCCAGCGCCCCCATCGCAGCGTTGTCCGTGCACCACTGCGGCTTGGCAATCACAAGCTCGACCTGACGCTTAGAACACTCCTGCGCAAGCCGATCTCGGAACGACCGATTCGCTGCCACCCCGCCCCCGACACACAGCCGACTTAAGTTTGTCTTCTTCAAGGCCAAAAGGGACTTGGCTACCAAACAGTCGATAACGGCTTGTTGAAATCCCGCTGCGATATCGGCTCGCTCCTTGGGATCCAATTGAACTCCAACATGCTCTGGTTGGCTCGAACCGGCAATGCGGTAGCGGACCGCCGTTTTGAGTCCCGAAAAACTGAAATCCAATCGCTTGGTATCCTCGATCAGCGGCCTTGGAAAACGAATCGCTTGGGGATCCCCCTGCTGGGCCAATTTCGAAAGCGCTGGCCCACCCGGAAACGGCAATCCCAACATCACCGCAACTTTGTCAAAAGCTTCCCCGGCCGCATCGTCGATCGTCCCACCCAAATAATCCCAGCCAAGCGGATCGTCGCAGCGGTACAAAGAGGTGTGACCTCCACTGACTATAAACCCAACGCACGGATAGATGGATTCCTTGGTGTCCAATCCGCAAGCATAGATATGGGCTTGGATGTGATTGATCCCGACGATCGGTAGATTCCAAGCTAGGGCCAAGCCCTTGGCTGCCGCAAGCCCTACGATCAAGGATCCGGGCAACCCGGGAAAAGTTGCCACGGCGATCGCGCGGAGTTGCTCCGGAGTGCATCGCGAGTCTCGCAATGCCGTATCGATCACAGGCAAGATCCGTTCCAAATGCGCTCTAGCGGCGATCTCGGGCACCACTCCAGCGAACTTTTCATGAAAAGCCTCCTGCGTTGCGACGCACTCGGAAATCACCTTTCCTTCCGAGTCGATCACAGCGCAAGCCGTCTCATCGCAAGTCGACTCGATCGCTAGTAGATACTCAGACGCCACAGCGATTTACTCCAAGTCAAAACTGCGTCCAAGCCGCGTTTTCAATAGATTCTTGACGCGCGGCCAATCGACCGGAACCTCTTCGAGCGCCAAAGGATGCGATATCGGGATGGAGTAAACAAGCCTTTGCACCGAAGCGTCTTCGATCAGCAAAAAAGCTTCGAGCCACTCCTCAAGATAACCGAAATCAAAGAGCATTACCTCAGCGACCCTAGCCCCGTTTTGCACCACCGCATCGCATCCTTGCGGCAACAAAAATCGTATCAGCTTCGAGGACTGCTCAAGCCGCATCCGGCGAATGATATCCAAACAACGCAACTGTCCCGACTTGCTCATCCCCACAAATCGATCGGCGATGAGCGACTGAGTCAGCGGATTTCGACCCCGAACCAATGCGATCGTAGCAAGGTCTGCAATCGAAGCTTCCTCTCGATCGACCAATCCCAAAAGCTGTTCTTCATAACCTCGAATCGGGTGCCGCGATACCAACTCCAACGCCGTGACAGCCAGCTTGCTTGGCGAGACCCCATCCCAAGATTCGATTCCTTCGCGTATCCAACGGTTGGCCAATCCTCTTTCCCAAAGACTCTCCAAGGCGATCGCATAATCGCTGTCGGTGCCGTCCTCAAAGTCCATCTCCAGAGAACTGGGCTCACGCCTAAGCCCCTCGGCTCGCTGCTGCATCGCTTGGATCGGAACCCTAAAGAAAATCTTCGATGAAGCCTTGAGCGTGCCCAATTCGCTCAAATATGGTGCGAAACTCGAAGCCCGCTCGACGGAGATCGCTTCGGCCAGCTTGCCCGCACAACGACACACCCGATCGGTGATCTTGCGTCCTTGGGAATATTCGCTGGCTCTCGAGAGCACCACAGGCATCTGCTGTGGTCCTATAGCCAAATGGGATATCAGCGGGAAGTCGCTGTAAGCGTCCTCCACACCGAATTGGTCCCATGCTGCAAGGATCGATGTGAGGATCCTCGGGTCAGATGCGTAACTATTCGAGAGCAAATCCAGCGACGCGGACCGGACCCGCAGATCGCTATGCCCAAGCCACCGAATCAGTTGATTGTCAGATACGGCCATGAAGACTCGTCGATCGAGGCGCTGAGGATCCCAAAATCACCAATAGACTACAGGCTAATCCATGACGATCAAGGTTTCTTCCAATGTATCGCGAAGCGGGACAATAGGCGTTACCGACACTTTTGTCCTTTGGAGCTGCTTGATTTCCCAAGAAAGTCGATCGATGACACTGAGCAACTCCGAGGACGCCGAATCCCCAAGATGCAATCGCAATGCCTTTCGTGTATCGTGACTAAGAAGTTCTTCGTGTGCGGCCATAATAAGTGTGTTTTCTTAAAAGTAATGACTAGTAAACTATTTATTCGACGGTGACGCTTTTGGCCAAGTTTCGGGGTTTATCCACATCGCAGTTGCGAAGCAAGGCGATATGGTAAGCAAGCAATTGCAGGGGAACAACGCTGATGATCGGTTGCAACGGTTCGGGCACCGAGGGAACAAGAATCACCCTGTCAGCGAGCTTCTCAAGCTGTGCATCGACCGAGTCGGTGATCGCAATGACTGGCCCACCCCTGGCTTTGACCTCCTGAAGATTGCTCATGATCTTGTCATACACCAAACCTTTGGAAAGCAAGAACACAGAAGGGGTATGCTCATCGACCAAGGCAATCGGCCCATGCTTCATCTCGGCTGCCGGATAGCCCTCTGCATGGATGTAACTGATTTCCTTGAGTTTCAACGCCCCTTCGAGCGCCGTCGGGAAAAGGTAGTTTCTCCCAAGATACAGCACGTTCGTGGAGTCCTTGAACTCCAACGCAATCTGCTTGATTTGCTCCTCGGTCTGCAAGGCCAACTCGACTTGATCGGCAAGCCCTTCCAAAGCATCGATCCAGCGGAGTCCTGCCTCGAAACTCAAATGCCGCATGCGCCCAAAGTAAAGCGCCAGGAGTCCCAAAACGACTACCTGTGAAGTAAATGCTTTCGTCGATGCAACACCGATCTCCGGTCCAGCATGCAGGTAAATTCCTCCGTCGGCCTCCCTCGCGATACTGCTGCCGATGTTATTGCAAATCGCCAGGGTCGGATGCCCCTTTCGTCGCATTTCACGAAGAGCAGCCAGCGTATCGGCCGTCTCTCCACTTTGCGTAATCCCAAAGACCAAGGTCTGCTTGTCCACCGGCGGATTGCGATACCTAAGCTCGCTTGCATACTCGACCTCCACAGGCATCCTGGCAATTTCTTCGATCATGTACTCGCCAATCAAGGCAGAGTGCCAAGACGTACCGCAACCGGTCAAGATCAATCGCTCGATGTGGCGAAGCTGCGGTGCAGTCAAATTCAATCCTCCAAGCTTTGCCGTGGCGCTATCTCGGTCCAATCTCCCTCGAAGCGCATTTCGGATGGCTTCCGGTTGCTGGTAAATCTCCTTGTGCATGAAGTGATCATGACCATCGCAACTATGAGAGTCCTCTCCCTGGGCTAAAACCTGAATGTTCGGCTGCACCGTTACAGAGTCCCGCTGAATCACTTGTATCGAACGCGAAGTCACGATCGCGATCTGGTGGTCCACCAAAGTAATGACCTTGTCGGTCTTGCCATGGAGCGGTGCTGGGTCGCTGGCAATAAACTGCTCGCCTTGGCCAACCCCAATGACCAAGGGACTGCCGCATCGGGCAGCCAACAGAAAATCAGGCTTCCCTTGAAACATCACTACCAGCCCGTAAGTACCGCGAAGTCGACCAACGACTTCCCTCAGCGCTGTTGCATAACAAACCGGAGAGTCATCATCGAAAAGCCCCCGCGCACGCTGTTCGGCAATCGACTGATGCAATAGATGGGCGATGACCTCGGTATCAGTCTCCGATTGAAAAAAGTAACCAGACTCCATCAATTGATGCTTGAGCTCGGCGTAATTCTCAATCACCCCATTGTGCACCAAAGACAGATCCGATTGCCCCCCAAAATGCGGGTGCGCATTGGCCACCGTGGCAGCACCGTGGGTCGCCCATCTGGTATGGCCTATACCGATTCGACTCGCAACCGGAGATTCACGTACAAGCACATCTAGGTTGGCGATTCGACCAACGCTGCGGCGTCGCTCGAGAACTCCATCGTCCCTGAGCATCGACAACCCCGCACTGTCATAGCCTCGATATTCAAGACGGTAGAGCCCCTGCAAAAGATAATCCGTGGCGTCCGATTTACCCACATAACCAACAATTCCACACATGCTATTCCCCAAATCCGACGCTCAAAAACAACTCAAAAACCCTCACGGCTCAAGGTCTTCATTACATCGCCGGATCACCGAAAGTCCACTGGTTTACTCTTAAATTCACCGAAAAAAAAGAATGCCCCAAGGATTCTCATGCACCTAACGTCACCCCCTGAGCAAACCGATCAAGGTTGGACTCAAAACCCAACGGAACGATTACGACCACAAGACGTTCGCTAGAACCTGAAATAACCCTTAAACCCAAAACCCCAGCCTCAAGACTCCTCCATCCCCCCCAATCCCTCTCGCTCCGATCGCGTTAACTCATACAAGGAATACAGAAGCTCGACATCGCAAGGCCGCTGCTCGACCGACCGCCTCGAAAACATCCGCTGCTGGGTCGACTGCATCACCGATGCTGGCAACGTCGCCACTTGACCAAACAACTTTGCATAGTTCGTAAAACTCGGCACATTGCTTGTTACAAACCCATACATCGCACTGCATACCCCAATGCTCTTGCCAGTAAAGATACTGGTGTTAATCGCCGTCTTGCTATAGTCACCAATGAAGCAACCCAAGAACTGCATCTGTGTATTGAACCGACCACTGGGGTACTCCATCGAAATCGGCCCATAAGTATTCTTCAAATCGCTGGTGCATGTTCCCGCACCAAGATTCACCCAACTGCCCACATAAGAGTGCCCCAAAAACCCATGATGCTGCTTATTGGAATAAGGCTCAACAATCGAGGCTTCCACCTCCCCGCCTATCTTTGTGGTGTGCCCAGCACACACCCCATCCTTGAGCGAAGCGTGCTCAAGCACCTTGCACTTTGCACCCAAATACAAAGGACCTCGCAGAAGCGAAAAAGGTCCAACTTGCACATTTCGCTCCAACACAATCGGACCTAGACGCGGATCTAACACAATCGGACTTGCAAGCGAAACATCCGGCCCCACAAACACTCCATCTTGCAACTGACGGTACTGTCCCTTGGTCAGCAGAAGCTCCAAATTGCTCGACAAACATGCCATATGCTGACGGATCAAATCATGAGGATACTTGATCGCCTCAACGGAATCGGCCTCCCCAAGTCGCGACGCTCCCTTGGGAACCGACTGAACCAAATAATTCCTACCAATCGCGAGAATCTCCTCGTATGTTTCCTTCGGATGCAAAACCCCAACCACCTCAGCATCCTCTAGATTGCCGTCATACAACCATCGAGTCCCACTCGACTGCGGCTCGCCTAACCAACGCTCGATGGCGCGGTAAGTCGCTGCGCTGGGAACCAACCGCGATGACAACACCAACTTGGGACGATCCTTGAGCGTCGCTGTCCTAGGGTCGCCAAGCAAGGGATAGTCAAATCGCTGAATCGATTGCAAATGCGAACGGGTCAGCCCGTAACAAACCTGACCCGTCCACTCCAGAAGATCCACCAGTCGCAAGGCTCCACAGGTCACCGCACTGGACAACCTCGCTAGCACAACAGGTACCAAACGATCCACACCCAAGTCTTCAACCACGAGGATCGACATCGGCTTATCCCTTCAGTATTTCAGAAATCGTTATTCTAATGACGGAAGTGTCGCTGGCCTGTAAAGAGCATCGGTATGCGGTGCTCGTTGCATGCCGCAATGACTTCTTCGTCTTTCTTCGATCCACCCGGTTGGATGATCGCAACCACCCCAGCCTTGGCCGCTCGATGGATCGAATCCGGGAACGGAAAGAACGCATCGGAGGCAAGGATGCTCCCCCGGGACCGATCCCCAGCCTTGGAAATCGCAATCTCAACCGAATCGACTCGACTCATCTGGCCGGCTCCCACTCCCACCAAAGCCGCATCGCGCGCCAGGACGATCGCATTGCTCTTGACATGCCTGACCATCTCCCATCCAAATGCGATATCGTCCCATAGCTCATCGGCCACCGGAACCGAAGTGACGGTCTTCCATGTCAAGTTCGCAGGAGGAAGCGTATCGGACTGCTGAACCAACACCCCGCCACGCACAAACCGAAAATCCAATGGCCGCTGACCTTCGGTTTCTGGGCCCATCGCAATAAGCCGTACATTCTCCCGCCACTTGGGCTTGGTCGATAATATCTCGATCGCTTGAGGCGAAAACTCCGGTGCAACAACCGCCTCTACAAACAACCCAGGCTGACAGAGCACCTCGGCCGTCTCCGCATCCACCATCTGATTGAACCCCAAGATTCCCCCAAAGGCACTCTGCGGATCCCCCGCAAGAGCATTGCGGCATGCAAACGATAGCTTGTGCGCCGAAGCCGCTCCGCAGGGGTTGTTGTGCTTGATCACCACCGCCGAAGCCCTCGCGAAACAACGCACAATGTTGTAGGCGCTGTCGGCATCGAGCAAATTGTTATACGACAACTCCTTGCCATGCAACTGCTTGGCACCCACGAGCGAAGTCCCCGTCCAAGGCCTTGAATAAAGAGCTGCTTGTTGATGCGGATTTTCGCCATATCGAAGATCCAGCACTTTGGTCAATTCCATCGTCAGTCGACTGGGCAAAACCTCCTGACTTGACTGGCCCGACGATCCACCAACCTGCTTGGCCAAATACTGGCTGATCGCAAGGTCATACCTTGCTGTCGACTCAAAACACTCCAAAGCCAGCCTTAGTCGCAAAGCATCGGAGGTCCCCCCATGAGATTGAAACTCTCGCAAAATCGATTCATACTGAGACGGGTTGGTCGAGACAGTAACAAACGCATGATTCTTCGATGCAGCCCGAATCAAACTCGGACCCCCAATGTCGATCTGCTCGATCGCTTCGGCAAACAATACCCCCTGCTTGGCCACCGTCGCTTCGAATGGATAAAGATTGACGACCACCAAATCGATCGAATCGATCGCGTGCTGCTCGAGGCTGCCCAAGTCGTCTTGACGATCCCTCCGAGCCAAAATCCCCCCGAAGATCTTCGGGTGCAAAGTCTTGACCCGACCATCCATCACCTCGGGAAATCCCGTGTACTGGGAAACCTCCCTGGCCCCTACCCCATGCTCCTGCAAGTACTTGTAAGTCCCACCAGTACTTAAAATTTCCACCCCACGCTCAGTCAAAGCCTTGGCAAACTCTGCCAAACCTGTTTTATCGCTGACACTCATCAGCGCTCGCCGAATCGGTGAATACTGACTCACCATAAATAGCTAACCTTATAGAAAAATTCATCCACGATAAACCGCAGGCGAAAAACAACCGTGGAGCCGGGACCACTGCAATTTCAACTGCAGAAATCATGCCGAAAGTACGAAAAATCGCAAGCCTTACGCGATGCAAAAGAACTTGCAAAACAACTACGATCCGCATTCCCAAAGAGTTTCACCCCTGAGGGGTTGCGACTTGCCAAGAAGAATCTTACAACAAAGTCCCATAAAACGGGGGACAATGCGGTTGGTTCTGCCCATAACTCCCCCTGATTCAAATACCCCTCTAGCAATCCGAGAGATTCCATGTCTGGCACCGGTTTAGATGACGGCCTAATCAAGTCCGATAACGTCGCACGCGTTCTTGAACAAGCACTCCAAGCCGGAGAGGGCCTCCTACGCTTAACCCCAACCTGGGTACCCCGTAGCTTCCTGCATCCAGGCCGCCGCATCAAACTCCATCCCGATGACCTCTACGCTTTCGGTGCCAATCGCGGGGGTATCGATGAACGATGGTTCGCCAGCACGACCGAAGCTGCCAACGAAGGACGCGTCTGGCACGAAGGACTCAGCTTTTGCTTGTTCGAAGGGAAGAAATTTCTCTTAAAAGACGCCATCGCCGAGCAAGGAAACACGCTCGTAGGTCCCGCCATCTTCGGAAAATACAACCGATGGCCAGTGTATTCGAAGTTCTTCGATAACATGGGACCCATCCCCCACCACATGCACCAGTCGCAAGAAGATGCCGCACTGGTCGGCCAAGAAGGAAAGCCCGAAAGCTACTACTTCCCTCCCCAATACAACAATGTCGATAACAACTTCTCCTACACCTTCATGGGCCTTGAACCAGGGACCACCAAGGACCAACTCCGCCGCTGCCTTGAAAACTGGAACAAAGGGGACAACGGCATCATCGACCTATCGCGAGCCTACCGACTCAAACGCGGTACCGGCTGGCTAATCCCACCAGGAGTCCTCCACGCTCCTGGCTCCCTGTGCACCTACGAACCCCAATGGGGCTCGGACGTCTTTGGAATGTACCAATCGATCGTCGAAGGCCGCTACGTTCCATGGTCGCTACTTGTCAAAGACATGCCCAAGGATAAACACCAAGACCTCGATTTCATCATCGGTCAACTCGACTGGGAAAAGAACGTCGATACCCACTTCAAAGACTCCAACTACATCGAACCGATCGTCGATGAGTCCAAGTCATCCGCAGGCGTGACCGATAAGTGGATCGTCTATGGATCGATCGACGGTAAGCAACTCTTCAGCGCCAAAGAACTTACCCTCGAACCCGGTGCTAAAACCATCCTCAAAGACGGTGCAGCTAGCGGTTGGACCACCGTCCAAGGCAAGGGGCGCATCGGCAAACTGGCACTGCAAACCCCAGCCATGATCCGCTTCGGACAAAATACCGAAGACGAAGTTTTCATCAGCCACCAAGCAGCCACCCGCGGTGTCGAAATCGAAAACACCGGCAGCGAGCCTCTGGTAGGTCTACGCTACTTCGGCCCCGATGCCCACTCGAACATGCCCACCAACGGGGCTTGGCAAAAACATCGCTAAGCTGCCCCTTAACGATCAAACCATCAATCCGTAACTAGCAACTTCTTCCATCCAGTCGTAAGGAATCCCCATGAACCAACTTCCTAAACTCCACAACGCCATGTGGCCCGGTCTTGTCGGCAAAGGGGATGGCCCCGATCAGGAACCACCGATCTCCCTAGAACGTATGCTCGAACTGACGGCCGCAGCCAATGTCAACGGTCAGAAATTCGAAGGGATCGACTACTTCCTGTTCTTCCCCCATACCGACCCCAACGCAAGCGATGCAGACATCCGCAAAATCGCAGATCTGATCGCAAGCTACGGTTTCTCCGTCGGTTCGCTGGTCGCCCCAGTCTGGCCCGGCACCGTCGGCGATTCGGCCATGGGCGATGATGATCAACAAAACAAATTCCTCTCAGCAGTGCAAACCGCTTGCCGAATCGCTCGCGTTTTCGAAGACCACGGCATCCGCAAGTACGGTGTGATCCGTGTCGACAGCGCGGAATTCGGCGTCGAAAAGTGGCGATCCAATGCCAAAGCCAACACCGCTCGCATCGTCGATACCTTCAAAAAGGCAGCCAAAATCGCCAAAGACAACGGGCAACGCTTAGCCGCCGAAGGAGAAATCTGCTGGGCCGGTATGCACTCCTGGAAAGACATGCTCGATGTGCTCGAAGGGGTCGGGATGCCAGAGGCCTTCGGCTTCCAAGCCGACTTGGCACACACCTACCTCTACCTTCTGGGTTACAACGCACCCGAACACGCACTCCTTGGCAATAACCACTCCCAAGAAGAATTCTACGACAAGTACCAGCAAATGACCGACAAACTGCGGCCTTGGACCATCGACTTCCACGTCGCTCAAAACGATGGACAAGTCCACGGTGCCGGTTCGCACGACAAGACCGGTAAGCACTGCCGTGCCGATGATCCAAACGGAAAACTCGATATCGTCAAATGCTCGGGCTACTGGCTCAAAGATGCCGCCTCTCGCGGTATCGAACACATCTGCTGGGACGGTTGCATGTTCCCCAACAAAACCCTTGAAGACGTCAAGACATGGAATACCATCTTGGCAACCATGATCGCAGTTCGCGAAGCCCACGGCTGGAACTCCGGTGCCAAGGCGTAATCGTCTCTCCAAGTCGATCCCCCATCACCCCACAGATAACCCTCAACCAGTCAAAATATCCAAAAGTAAATCTATAAAGGTATCCCAATGAAAGAACTACGCATCGGTATGATCGGATACGGATTCATGGGCAAAGCCCACTCGAATGCCTATCTCCAAGCTAGCCGCTTTTTTCAAAGCTCTCACAAACCGGTACTCAAAGCTCTGTGCGCGCGCAACGCACAAAAAGCGAAATCATTTGCCGACAACTGGGGCTATGAGTCGATCGAAACCGATTGGAGGCAACTGCTCAAACGCTCCGATATCGATGCGGTCGATATCTGCACCCCGAACAATCTGCACAAAGAGATCGCCATCGAAGCTGCCAAAGCAGGCAAGATGATCCTCTGCGAAAAACCGCTTGCGATGAACACTGCCGAAGGCCTCGAAATGGTCGCTGCAGTCGAAAAAGCCGGTGTTGCGAACATGGTTTGGTACAACTATCGTCGCGTGCCAGCCGTGACGCTTGCCAAACAAATCGTCGAATCCGGAAAACTCGGACGGATCTTCCACTACCGAGCAAACTTCCTCCAAGACTGGACCATCAACGCCGATGTCCCCCAAGGTGGAGCGGCCACCTGGAGACTCGACGCCGAAGCTGCCGGGAGCGGTGTCACTGGCGACTTGCTCGCACACTGCATCGACACAGCTCTCTGGATCAATGGCTCGATCAACGATGTCTGCGCTGTGACCGAGACATTCGTCAAAGAACGAACCCACGTGGAAACCGGAAAGAAGTCCCCTGTGAACATCGACGATGCTTGCTCGTTCTTCTGCCACTTCCAAAACGGCTCGCTGGGACTCTTCGAATCGACCCGTTACGCCCGAGGCCACAAAGCCCTTTACACCCTAGAAATCAACGGCGAAAACGCCAGCATCGCCTGGGATCTCCACGACCTGCATCGCCTCAAGTACTTCGATTACAACGACGACTCGGTCGTTCGAGGCTGGCGCAGCGTTCACGTCTCCGATGGCAACCAACCCTACATGGGCAACTGGTGGGTCCCAGGTTTGCAAATCGGCTACGAACACTCGTTCACCCACCAAGTCGCCGATTTCCTCAAGAGTCTCGACACCGGCGAACCAGCCCACCCAACCTTCAAAGACGCCTTGGAAACCCAACGCGTCTGCGATGCTGTCCTGGCAAGCGCCGCCGACCGCCAATGGAAAAACGTCTAGCTTCAATCCTCCGCTGGGCTCCCATCCTCGCACATCTTGACGATCATCGGATCGAATTGACCGATGATCTCGACCAAGTCGGACTGGGCCGCCATCACCGAGTGGATGTCTTTGTAAGCCCCCGGGGCTTCGTCGGCACCAGCCGAAATCACCCGGACCCCTTGATCGCTCAGCGTGTTGCGAACCGAGTTCCAAGTGTATTTCTGACGGGCCGCCGTGCGGCTCATCCGTCGGCCGGCTCCATGCGAAGCAGACTCTAGGCTTGCCGCGTTCCCTTTTCCTCGGACCACAAAGCCAGGCGTTGCCATCGATCCGGGGATCACACCCAAGACGCCCTTACCAGCTGGCGTTGCACCTTTGCGATGCACCACCAACTCTTTGCCATTGTGGATTTCTTTCCAAGCGAAATTATGGTGGTTCTCGACACCGGCGATGATACGCCCCCCCAAGAACTTCGATACCAATCGATGGATCACATCGTGGTTGGCAGCCGCATAATCCCCCATCAAGTTCATCGCGTTCCAATACTCCTGGCCCGCTTCGCTATCGAGCGATAGCCATCCAAGGTACCCGAATCGCGTCGACAAGCTCTTGGGCAGTTGGGCTCGAGCGATGTTGCTATACACCGAACAAACGCTCGCTCCGGTGCCTCGGCTTCCAGAGTGACTCAGCAACGCGGTGTAGACTCCAGGTTCCAACCCTAACTGTCGGTCCATTTGAATCACCTTCAGAGACCCGAACTCGACGAAGTGGTTCCCAGAGCCGCTGGTACCAAGCTGCTTGCGAGCCGTGTCTTTCTTTTCACGGGTCGTTCGAGTCACGTTCCAATCCTGGTCCATCACCTGATGGTCCTGAGGGGTTTCATGCACCGAACCCATGCCGAATCGTGTCCCCCGCTGCAAAGCGATCTCAAAGCGGCCAGGGTTCTTCTTCAAGTCGCTGGGTTCGATGTCCAAAATCGAAAGCTTCATACGACAAGCGATATCGACCCCCACAGCGTAAGGGATCACTGCGTTTTCAACCGCCAAAACCCCTCCGATTGGAAGACCATAACCCATGTGCGCATCGGGCATCAGCGCACCGGCACGCGCAATCGGGAGCTGGCAAGCTGTCAGCATCTGGTCGTGGGCCGCTTGGTCGATGTCCTCTCCCCAAGTCGGATAAGCGATCGGCTCAGCAGGAACTTGTTCAAGCTCAGTAGAGACATCGATCATGCTCTGCGCAAAAGCACCCCAGTGCTCGTCTGCCAAGAAAACCCGAGGGTTATCGACCAGCAATGCGATCGTTTCTTTGACATTTTTCCCACGAAAGCCTTTCTCCCGTATCACATTCTGAATCGTCGTGATCGCCACAGGAACGCATTCGATAGGCACACCTAATTTTTCCAATTGCCGCGCATTCATAGGGTTTTTATCTCAGTAGATTCGTTCCGTTCCATCAAAAGTGCCGCTCGTGCTCGAAGCGATCCTCCGAGTAAGAGCCCGTGTGGCAACCTAAGGTTCATCCCCCGAGCAAAAGTTTATAAGTTAGTGCAGCCAAGACCGCACCTGCGATCGGACCGGCAACAGGCACCCAAGCGTAATCCCATTGTCCACTCCCTTTTCCCGGGATAGGCAAGATCTCATGAGCCAATCTTGGGATCAGATCCCGCGCGGGGTTGATCGCATAACCGGTAGTCCCCCCAAGACTCAGACCGATTCCAAAGACCAGAAGCGCCACAGGCAAAAGCCCCAAGCTTCCCATCCCGATCTTGGCCTGGGAGTCTGCAGCACTTGCGGCTGTCACGGAACTCAGATCCACCGACGGTGAAATCATCAAAAGGATCGGCAAGATCAGAACATAAGTACCGATCAGTTCGCATACGAACGATTGGCGATGATTCTTGATATTGGCTCCGGTGCAAAAGCAAGCCAATTTGGCATCGCGATCGTCGGAGATTTTGAAATGCTCCAGGTAGAACAGATAGACCAACGTCGCACCGATCAAAGCCCCGATGCATTGGGCGAGGATGTAGCTAAGCGTCTGGGCGACAGTCAATTTACCCACCACCAGCATGGCTACCGAGACCGCAGGATTCAAATGGGCTCCAGAGTATTTCTCGCTGCAGAAAGCTCCGATGTAGACAGCCAGCCCCCAACCCGCAGCGATGACAATCCAACCAGAGTTATTGCCTTTGGTTTTGGGGAGCAGTACATTGGCAACCACTCCATTGCCAAAGAGTACCAGCAAAGCAGTACCTACAAGTTCCGCTGTCCAGGGTGTCATATGCAGAGTCCCATTCAAGAGAGGTTTGAAGATCTAGCACCAGAAATTATCTTACCTTTGATGCTCCATCGATGCTGATCGATCACCGGGCCAAAACGCGATTTCTAGGAAACTCAGCAGCTTGCGCTGCTCCCCAAAGAGCGGTTGAGACAACCGCTCTACAATTGCCTCGGTGTTTTCGACAGCATTGAGGCTGCGGTGTTTCACAAAGAGCGGTTGAGAAATTGCTTACCTGACACATCGCATCCGCCCCTGGCATTCTCAATTCTCAATTCTCAATTCTCCCACAGCCGTCTACAATGCAGGCATGAATCCAGAGAATTTGCGCCGAAATGATGAGAATCAGGACGACGGTCAAAAGCCTATCTACCGGCCATGCCCGCCCCCAAGCATCGAGCAGCAACAACGCAATTGGGCAGCGTGGCACCAAGCCATGGAATTGAGTCATGCGATGCTCATGGCCGGACTGCGGCATCGCATCGGGCCGCAAGGGGATCTCCAAGCCGCCTACCGTCAATGGTATGAACAATACCAAGCCACCAAGTGGGAGCAAGACCGTGCCTCCTAAACTGTTGCTCCAAGCTCTCGCAGACATCTACGACAAAATCGAAGCTCTAGGGGTTTCCCCGGTAGTTGCCGGTGGGCTTGCGGTTTCGTTTTGGGGACATCCTCGGAGCACGCAGGACATCGATCTTGCCATCCTAGTGGAAAGCCATGAGTTGTTTGAGGAAAAACTCACTGAGATCGGACTCAAACCAGCAAAGTCCAAGCGATGGATCGACCTTGGCGTAGTTCGAGTCTCACAATGGATCCTCTCACTTGAAGATCAATACGTCGACTGCAAAGTCGATTTTCTCACATCGACTTCTTCGTTCCATCGCGAAGCCATCGAGCATGCGATT
>JAGWZB010000056.1 GCA_018969045.1 Planctomycetota bacterium
GATACTGATCGTTAGCATCAATCCAAACAGGATTCTCATGAATCTGCTGGTGATGTAGCTATGGATCAGCAACCATAGGGCCATATACTGGGCGATCCATAAACCTATAAAAATACAAGCTACAAAAGATTCTCCGAGCTGTAGTGATGCTACTGAAAGATCTCCGATTACGGTGGTCATCAGCAAGAGTGCTCCCCAGATGACCTGTAGGCGACTCATCCGAGGATTCCCCCCTGGGTGATTTAACTTGGAGGATCGATCCGTGGGATCCACTGTGAGGCCCTCATCGATCGCATAAGGATCGTCGCTCATCGAACTCATCATGTTTCCTGCTGGTCTAATGCTCGCTGACTTGGTAATAGATCAATAACCATGGATAGTCCAAGAACATGTCCAAGCGTTACTGTGTAGAAAAACAAAACCCCTCGGATCGAAGGCATCGAATCCTGCCATATCAGATAGCCATACATCAACGAGCCGCTCAGCGCGCAAAGCGCTGGACCCAGGACGATGGTGATCCACCAAGCAGTATTGTAGTATCGATAGTATCGACTGAAACAGCAGCCTAATTGCAGGCTCGAAATAAGTGCATGCCAAGGTATAGTCCATGCCATCCAAAAAGCGGAATAACCGAGCGTTTCGAGCACTAGCGGATTTGAATTCCAATCGGCTTGGCGGATCGCTGGAACCACCCCCTTACCCACAAGACTCAGGATCGCCGCTGCGATCATACTCATCAGCAAAAATCGAATCGAGAATTGTCTGCGGGACTTGTTCGAGCTGCTGGACTTGCCAAGAAAGAGATTCATCGGATCGATCATCAAACTGATCGCGATTCCCTGCACCCAATAGAAAGCGACCCCGAGCAACATTCCCAGGATGGATTCAATGGGGTCCAAGCCACCCCAAGAATAGAAAATGGCTGGCAGCAAGAAAAATGTGACCGTCGAAGCAAATGACAGCACAGTGCCCAGGACGATCCTTTTGGAAGGATTCGATGCAAACGATCGAAGCCAAAGCCAAATCGCGGCATATTCGGAAATGACCAACCCCAACATCAGACCTAGAAACCCAACCACGATCTCAGGTACGAAAAATGTGAAAGCCCAAATCACTATCAAGATCAGTGGGCTCAGTAGGTTCAGCAGCAGTAGCCCACCGAATAGCAGAACCGCCCGGCTAGTCGACTGGCTAACCGTCAGCTCCCGATCCGAGATCGCGTCTAGGTACGTGTCATGTTCGGACTGCGTCATAACTTCTACGCTAAAGCCGCTCTGTTTATAGGGAGCAAACCGATCACCAACCGCAAGCCAAGAATCAGGCTCAATTCCGCAGGCAAGTAAATCAAGTAACTCTCAACCATCGTCTGCCACTGCTTCATTCTAAGAAAGGCTGAAACAAGTTGATCGAGTATGTGAATCAGTGACGGTAGTATCAACACCAAAGGAACCAACGCAATTGTATACTTCCTGGTCGCCTTGAAGACCGCACCGGCGATCTTTAGATACGTTAAACACGCAGTAGACACTGCAACTGCCGTCAACATGCTCATCGTGAACACCCACTGTTGGATGGTGATTGGCGAAGCTTGAAACCACGGTAAACGGTCGGTTGCTTTTCCCCAGGTCATGATCTCTTTGATCATCAAAGTAGCCATGGCGGCAAAGAACATGGCAAAGAAGATCGTGCGAATCGTCAACGTTTGGCTGTTGGGAACATGTAAGAACCCTCGTAGCTTGGAGATGCGGATCAGGCCGCTGAGGATCAAGCCAATCAAACCATAGAGAAACCAACCCAACAGAATAATGGTGAGCATTGCCGCAAACTTATCATTCCAATTGGCTAGGAAAATCAAATATCCACACGAACAAAGGGCTACCAACGCCGAAAGCAACGCCCCTTGCACTCCCCTGACGCTCAGACTTGGTGCGTACGTTCGTGTCCATAGCCACACACCGACTAACACGGCTAGCGAAATCCCCCAATAGAAGCCAAAAAATCCCATCCAAATAGGCACCGATAACCAAGGAGGGAACATCGATTTGATAAGTCCCATCGCGAACAGCTCAGTCCCATTAAGAATTAGCGCCAGGGTTAACAACAAAACCGCTTTTCCAGTAGCCTTACGTGCTGGTAATTCTTGTCCGTTTTCCAATGTTTTGGACTCCTAAAAAGCACTAGCTAACGAGTAGCTTCTACAGGCACACGGACTAGGACGCAGGGCTTGCGACGTTCCCTAGGTGACTTTGGTCAGCTCGGGTTGGCTAGGTACCGTTGGCAATGTTTGCTGTATCCAATCGGCAACCATCAACAACTGCGGTTCATGAAAAAACCGCCCTGTCAACGCAATCGTTTTTGGCTTTTTGTTGGTCAAGTCTTCGCCAAAAGAAACGACCATCGATGGATGACCGGTCAAATTCATTCTGGCCAAATCTCCATCGCCTAGATAGACATCGACCTCTTTGAGGATTCGCTCGGTTTTTTGAATCAAGTCGACTCTGGCTCGCATCGCCTGCACGTAGTCGATCGCCGAGCAGAACTGGGCTTCGCGGAACGTAGGTGCCCACTTGCCGACTTGGTCGTCTTGCTGAATGCTTTCGAAAAGATCGCTATGCATAGCCGCAGCCTCCACGCTGATCGCATCGGTCATGGCTTGAATGCGTGGATCGGGCTCGAAATCCAACTCGACCACTTCGCAACCTTGCTCGCTCAGCAATTTCGAGAGCGTTCTTTCGGAACCTTTGGGTCGGCTCGAAACTCCAAACTTGAGTTTCTTGATCGACCAGTCCGAAAGCGGCCAATCAAAGGGAGCTTCGAAGACACTAGCGTCTTTGCCGTCGCTTCCTAACATCTTCGAGAAAACCAAACCGCAATCGCGCGGCGTTCGCCCGATCGGTCCTATCTTGTCCATCGACCATCCGAGCGTCATGCATCCATACCGGCTGACTCGTCCAAAACTTGGTCGCAATCCGCATGTGCTGCAAACTCGCGTTGGAGATACGATGCTGCCGAGGGTCTCTGAGCCGATGGCAAATCCGACCAAACCGGCGACCACCGCACAGGCGCTACCTGCCGATGATCCCGAACTGCCTTGCTCGGTGTCCCAAGGGTTGCGTGTCATCCCACCAAACCACTGATCGCCCCAAGCCAACGTCCCAACGGTCAACTTGGCAAGAAGCACCGCGCCTGCCGACTCCATTCTCTGAGCAACGGTGGCCGTCGCCTGGCGGATGCGATCTTTGTAATCGACGGCGCCCCAAGTGGTTGGCATACCCGGTATGGAAATGATATCCTTGGCCCCCCAAGGTATCCCGTGCAATATTCCCAAGTCGGCCCCGGAAGCCAGCTGGGAGTCAGCACGCTTAGCCATCTCGATCGCTTGGTCGTTGTAAGAGACCACACATAGCAACTGCGGGTCGAAACGCTTGAGCCTCTGAAGGTACATCGCCGTGAGTTGCTCGCTGGTAAAGAGCTTGCGCCGAAGACCAGCAGCCAATTGTTCGATGGTCCAGTAAGCGACCTGCTCAAGTTTGTCGCTATCTACCTTGGGCAGTTCGATCGTTTCGAGTACCTTGATGTCCCAAGCACCCTTGGTTCTTTCTGCAATATTATTTGCTATATCGTTTGCAGGGCGATGTCCAAAAGTAGTCGCGGGTTCGACGAAGGCTGCTGGTAGAAAGACACTCGCCATAGGAGTGTTCTCATCGACCCGTATCGATCGCAAAGCCTGGATCGATTTAGCTTTGGAAGTGAGCCGTTTGGCGATCTCTTCGCAATGCGCATCGCTCAGTTCAACCCGTGATTGCCACGCGGCATTGCGGACCATTTCGGAGGTGATCTCCGGAACAACCTTGACGGCAGCAGCATCCTGAGGCTCTTGCTCGATGGGCAAGCAAGCCGCAATGGCTTGAGCCTCAGGAGCGGTAGCCACGTATCCGGTTGCAAGAATAGTGCTGATGAGCCATTCTCGGCGACCCATCGGTCCAGTGAAACGAGTCGATGGGTTTGCCTGATTCATGGTAGGCCGTCTAACGTCTTTGAACGGTTGAGGAATTAAAATTTTGCCGTGGTTGAATTGGCATCGATCGAGATGCTTACCGACTCCTCGCCGATGATGTCTCGATTGACGCCGACAAAAACCCAGTGTTCACCTTCGCTCATGGGAACTTTGACATTCTTGCCATCGATGGGGATCGGTTTCCCGTTGGCCCATAGTGCGATGCTACCTTTGGGAGCATTGCCAAAATCCAAGACGACATCACCGGCTCGGGTAACATTGAGTTTGGTCCGCAAGAACGTATGATTCGGAACCCCAGGATGAGGCCTGAAGGTGGCCAGCGAGCGCATCGGAACGCCGCCTGAGACCAATGCGGGGTTGAGTTGCCACGTGAAATTGGATTGATCGCCGACGATGGAATCGAGGCTGGTTCTGTTGAATAGCACGTGAGCTTTCTCGGTCCACAGCAAGGCTTCCCATTGCCGCAGGGCGCCGTTGTTGGCTACGAGCATTTTGCCATCGAGCTTTCCGAGTTCGGTGATAAAGCGCAGCAGGTGGATCGCTTCTTCTTGAGTGAGCGAATCGAGCAAACCGTCGGGCATGAGGGAACGGGATTCTTTGATGTCCTGGATGTCATCTTTATCGATCGTAACCTCTTTGCCATCGGCCAGTCGCAGTACGACTTCGTCATCCGATTCGCGGACGGGGATCCCGGCAAAGACTTCATCGCTTTGGGTTCGAACCAGTTTCGCGTTGTAGCCTTCTTTGACTTTGGCGGCTGGATTCAGGAGAGACTCAAGCAGATAATCCGCAGGGGCTTGGGCACCGATGCTCGTTAGATCTGGTCCGACCAAGCCACCGACGCCACCGATTTTGTGGCATTGGATGCATTGGAGTTCATTGCGTCGATAGATCCATTCCCCTTGGGCTGGATCACCTTGGGTCTTGGCAAGTTCGAGCCATTTGTTCTTGAGTTCGTCGTTGAGCACCCATCGATTCTCTTGGAGTTTACCTGCCGTATCGATGGCTTGGATCAAGTCACCTCCTGCGTTCATCTTTCGGAGTGCGGATTTGAGCTGACGTGCCGCCGATGCATCCAGCGCGATGCCTTGGAGGGCTCCCAGGAGATTCTGAGCTCCATCTTTTCGACCTAGGAATCCGGCTGCGGCGTTGCTCAGCGATTCGGCGCGCGAGGGATCCTTGACCAGACGTCCGATGAGGGATTTGGCAGCGGCGCCAAAATTCGAATCGGCTTGCCTTTCCATCGCAGCGATGGCCACTTCGATGTTCTGGTCTTGGGTCAACTGATTGACTAGTTCCTTCGACGGTTCATCGCCCAAGTTGGCGAGGCTGCGAAGGGCGGCGACACGAACGGCAGCCGAGCTACCCGCGTCTTGGCTGACTGCTTCGATCCGCGGTCTTGCACCGGCGATTCGCCAAGGGCCAAGGGTTCGGAGGGCGACTAGACCTAGATCCATCGGTGCGAGGGCTTCGTTCTTTTTGTCTTTCGCGATGGCTTGTTCGGCCAGTTTGGTAAGGGTCTGTGCGGTAGACGGTTCGATAGCAAGGGCTTCTTTGCGTCGCAGCGAGGCATCGAGGATGGCTTGGATTAAGTTCCCTCGAAGGTTTTCATCGGGTAGGGCTGTGGGGTTGACCGGATCGATGAGCCGATCGACGAGTTTGGCTTGCTGAGGTCCGTTGCCAAGTTCTGCAACGAGGATGGCCATGGTCGATCGGGCCGCTTGAGCATTGGCTGGCGAGTCGCTGGCGACTTTCTCATCGAGCATTGTCAGCACCGCATCGATGGTGCTGGGGTCTTCGACGGCTTTCAACGCGAATGCGATGGCCGATGGGTCATTACCAAAACGGAACTTGCCCGATCGGAATTCGGGAAGCCAGACGCTGGACAGATCTCGCATGGTTTGCCAGAGTGCAAAATCGAGGAATCGGTCCATCGGTTTGTGCAGGGCCAGGCAAGCGGCCTGAGCGGCTTCGACACCGGGCAACTGAGACAGCAGTCGCAGGGCTTCGAGTCGCACTCGAGGGTGATCGTCTTGGACGAGTTTCTTACCCAGCGCGGTCCATTGTCCGATTTGCGAGGGGTCCAAGGATCCGAACTGGCTGGTTCTGACCCAACGGATTTGGTTGGCGATTTGGTGGGTGTAGGCAGCACGCAGTCGTCCGTCTTGGGAATCCAACAGGGCCTTTTGAAGGGTCAGGTCAAAATGGCCGAGTCCTTCATGGACCCACGAGAGTTCGAGTTGCTCGAGGCCACGACTTGGGTCTTTGGCAACGGTTTGGACATAGGCATCCAAGGTTGCTTTGGCTTGCCCGGAAGAACGAACTTGTTGACGGAGAGCTTGGCCTGCGAAGAGTCGGACCAAGTCGGCATCGTCGGCCAATCGAGCGAGGTTCTTTTCGACAGGGTCCTTGGCCGTGATCGGCTGATTTTCGACCGGCTTTTGATCCTTGTGCGTCAATCGCCAGATGCGCCCGTGGGTGCGGTCTCGCCGAGGATCGCGGAAGTCGACTTCGCCGTGTTGGATGATGGGGTTGTACCAGTCGGCGATGTACAGAGCCCCATCGAGTCCTTGTTTGGCATCGATGGGTCGGAAGGCCACGTGAGGGGTTTTGATCAGCTCGGCTTGTTGGACCGATTCGTATCCAGAGCGGTCTTCGGAGACTTTGAAGCGGCAGACGCGATGCGCGCGGAAATCGTTGGTGACCATCGAGCCACGGATCGATTCGGGCCAGTGGTTGCCTGAGAGAATTTCCAGACTGCAGTGCTTGGGGCTGCCTGGGTTCAGACCGCTGAGGATGCGTTTGGCACCCACGGCGGTGACAAAAACGCTGCCTTCGAACGTGTAGTTAATCCCTTCGCCATAAGCACCGTCGGTGGCGAACATTTGACCATAGCGATCAAAGTGAACGCCCCATGGATTGACGAACCCTCTGACGACGATTTCCAGGCGTTTGGTTTCAGGGTGGAATCGCCAAATACCTCCGCCGTTGAGGCGTTCGACGCCCCAAGGGGTTTCGATATGGGAGTGGATGTAGATCGATTGGTTCATGTAGATCCAGCCATCGTGTCCCCATCGCAAAGAATGGAGCAGATGGTGGGTGTCTTCGGTGCCGAATCCGGCCAAGACGATTTTCTTTTCGTCGGCGACCAAGTCACCGTCGGTGTCGCGCAGATAGAGGAGCTGATCGCTGTTGACGACATAGGCGCTTGCTTTGTCGCCATCGTTGGCAGGCAAAACCCCAGTGGGGATTAGGAGTCCGTCGGCAAATACGATCGTGCGATCGGTCTTACCGTCTTTGTCGGAATCTTCCAGGATCAGGATTTTGTCATTGGAAGGTTCACCCGGCTTGATCTGTGGATAGGTTTCACTCGAAGCGATCCAGAGCCGACCATGGTTATCGAAGTTCATGTGGATGGGTTTGGCCATCGCCGGATCGCCGGCAAAAAGCTCGGCCTTCCAACCTTCGTCGACTACAAAGGTGGCTTTTTCCACCTCAGGGTCAGGTATGGGGATATCTTTCAATTCCCGCTGCGCCATCAGTTGGGAGCTCAGCAGAGAAAGCTTCACGAGGAAGGCAAGGGTCAGCGAAGCGGTTTTGCAAGTGCGCTTGGCGATACTGTAGGTCATCGTCATAGGATCGATTCAAAAGCGGGAAGGTATCCAAGGTTGGAAAGGAAAACTTTGAGCCGACATTGTAACAAACCAAAAGAGAGATTGCCGCTATAATCAGAGGTGTTGACGGTAAAAGCAGGTTAGATAATCCTGCGCAACTTCAAACAAACTAAAACAGCCAGAAAATCCATGAGCGAGAACATCTACTGCGGTTTTGACCTGGGTGGGACCAAGATGCTATGCGTCTTGATGGACCACAAAAAGAAGGTCCTTTTTCGCGAGCGGAAAAAGACCAAGGGAGCCGACGGTGGACAAGCCGGGATCGTGCGTGTGATCGACCTGATCCGTGAGACGCTCACCAAAGCCAATATTCCCGCCGAGCGAGTCCAGAGCATTGGCATCGGCTGTCCTGGTCCAGTCGACATGGACAAAGGGATCGTCCATTTGGCAGTGAACCTTCACTGGAAGAATGTACCGCTGGCCAAGCACCTTGAGGATGCATTTGGTCGGCCTGTATCGGTACTCAACGATGTCGATGCGGGGGTCTACGGCGAGTACGTGTGCGGTGCGGCCAAAGGAGCACACAGCGTTGCGGGTATTTTTCCAGGGACTGGTATCGGGGGGGGATTTGTCTATGAAGGTCAGATTCTGCGAGGCAAATCGCACACGGGTATGGAGATCGGTCACACGAAAATCACTTCGAGCGAACACACCAGCGGAACCAATATGGGAGGCACACTCGAAAGCGAAGCGAGCCGCTTAGCAATCGCGTCCCAATGCGCCAAACTTGCGTATCGCAATCAAGCTCCCGTGCTTTCAAAACTCGCTGGAACCGATTTAGCGGAAATTCGCAGTAAAGTACTCGCTGCTTCGGTCAAAGGAGGAGATGAGCACGTCGAACAAGTCGTCCGGCAAGCGGCTCGCACGATCGGGTACTCGGCCGTCAACTTGATCCACATGCTCACTCCCGAAGTGATCATCTTGGGAGGCGGTTTGGTCGAAGCCTTAAGCCACCTGTACTTGGAGGAAGTCAAGAAAGTGGTCTCTGAGAACGTGCTCGAGTGCTACAATGACATCTACAAGATCAAGATCGCGGAACTGGGCGACGATGCTGGAGCGATCGGAGCAGGAGTCTGGGCGGCTACACGAGTGGGTCATGAGAACAAAACCGAACCGGCAAAAACAGAACCCATCGATGTTCTTTAAACCTTGTTCTTAAGGCCTTTTTGCACTTGGGACGGGCGGACCAACACCCGGGCTGCTGGTCCACTGGGAGCTTTGCAAGCCCACGAATCGCTTATCCAGAAGAACAGCTTTAAAAGCATTTCTTATTTTATGCAGCCGCGTGCGGTGGTTTCCCAGGTAGAATGTTTACGTTGACCCGACTCTCGGTCGGATCCTACAATGAAACTTCCTACATTTTCCGGGAGGAATCGATGCATCGAGTTGTTTTTGCACTGCTGCTTGGTCTGTTCGTGGCGTTGCCCACATGGACCGGTGGCGCAGTATCCGGCCAAGACCCATTAGAGGATTCCTTTTTGGGTGGTAACGCCAATGGGTTTGGGCAAGACCTATCGCTAGGTCTTTTCGATAACCCGTATGAGTTTTCCGCGACCTACGAACTGAATCCCAAGACTCTCAAGGGCCGAGTCGTCTTAAGTGCGAAACTATCCGGAAAATATCATATTTTTTCCACGACTCAGGCTGCAGGAGGCCCAAGCCCAACGGTGATCAAGCTTTTGGGCAAGCAGGCCAAGATGGTCGGTCCGTTTGTACCTGATCGAGCCCCTGAAATCGACCGCAACTCAGAGTTTTGGCCGGGACTCAATGTCGAGCAGTTCAGCAACCAAGTTACTTGGACGGCTCCTATCCAGTTCTCGGAATCCCCCGGTGAGAAACCCGGTCCGATCGAGCTGAGTGTCGAGGGCCAGGTTTGTGAAAAGAACTGCATCCCGATCCGCGATGAGAAAGTCAAAGCAACCTTCACCAATTGGGTCGAGGAAAAACAAGAGTCGCTGGCTTTAGGAACTTTCCGCGAACCCGACAGCACGGTCGAGTGGAAGATCTACTTGTCGAAGTCTTCGGTCAAACCCGGAGAAAAGCTCGAGCTGATCTTCGAAGCCAATCCCGACAAGGATTTTCACATTTACAAACTCGATCCTAAGGACAAGACGATCGAGAACCGAACTCATTTGGTGTTGACCCAGAAGGCTGGTGTTCGGGCGTATGAACCCAAGTCCGACAAGCGTTCGGTCCGCAAGGACTTGGGGGTCGGTGGAGTGGTGGACTACTACGAGGGCAAAGTCACCTTTCGCGTTCCAATCGAAATCCCTGATACTGCATCCGAAGGGGAAACCCCGATCGAGGGTCTTTTAGGCTACCAAGCCTGCACCAATGGTGCATGCGATCGTCCTCGAGGGTTATTGTTCAAAGGGGTTTACGAAGTTTCCAAGACCAAGCCCTCTGGGGACAAGTTGCCTTTGGGGATCGCTGTTAGCAAATACGACGATGTCGCCAATCACCCGGATCGCCAGAGTTGGTTTGAAGGGGACAAGTATGCGCTGACGCTTTCGCTCAAAGATGTCTTGACGACATTCCTCTTGGCGCTTGCCGGAGGTTTGATCTTGAACTTTATGCCATGCGTGCTTCCGGTTATCGGCCTGAAGATCCTAGGGTTTGTCAATGAAGCCCATGGCGAGCGTCGACGAGCCTCGATGCTGACGATGGTCTATGCGCTAGGCATGGTTGCGGTGTTGCTGGTCTTCGGGCTCATCAGCCTTGGGTTGCGTTGGATGACAGGCCAAGCACTCGTATGGGGTGCCCTGTCAACCAACACCGTTTCGTTAGTCCTCTTTACAGGATTCCTTTTCACGTTGGCATTGAGCTTTCTGGGGGTCTGGGAGTTTCCGATTCCGGGCTTTGCAACAGGGGCCAAGAGTACCGAACTGTCAACCAAGAAAGGCTATGGCGGTGCTTTTTTCAAAGGCGTGATCACCACATTGCTGGCGACTCCCTGCAGCGGCCCATTCCTAGGTAGTGCCCTTGCAGTTTCGCTTACCCAACCGGCTTGGGTCGTGCTGCTGATCTTTTTGGGGATCGGGATCGGAATGGCATCTCCGTACTTGGTCATTACATTGTTCCCTGGCGCGATGAAGTGGATTCCTAAGCCTGGTCCTTGGATGGAAACGTTCAAGGAATTCTTGGCCTTCCCGATGCTCCTGGGTGTCGTCGCATTTGTGGCGAGCTTTCCGGAGAAAAAACGAATCGCGATGCTTTCGGCCCTGATCTTCATTTGGTTTGCTTGCTGGCTCATCGGACGCGTACCGTCTTGGGAAAGTGCCCCGCGACGCCTGAGAGCTTGGGGACTCGGAACCCTGATCGCCATCGCTGGTACGTTCGGATCCTTTTACTTCATGCAGCCCTCTAAGTACGAACTCAGATGGGTACCTTTTACCGAACAAGCACTGCAAGCGGCTGTCGCCGAGGGCAAGCCGGTGATGGTCGACTTTACCGCCGAATGGTGCCAGAACTGCAAACTGAATCTTGCCGTTGCGATCAATACACGCAAAGTTCGAGAAGTCGTCGAAAAGAACAATATCGTTCCGATGATCGCCGACATGACCGAACACCCTCCTGAGCTGACGGCCAAACTTCGGGAACTTAAAAAAATCGCCATCCCGGTGCTTGCGATCTATAAACCTGGGGACTCGAAATCACCGATCATCTTGGAAGATATCCTCACTGAGTCGCAAGTGATCACGGCGTTGGAACGGGTCGGGTCCGTCGGATCCGTCGGGTCCGTCGGGTCCAATAGGCAAAGCAATATCAAATAGGTTGGGATGGCCATGCAGCGAATTCTGAGTCATTTTCGATGGGTTGTGGTTGCGTGGCTGATTTGGGTTGCCATCGCGGTAGACGTCCGGGCCGATGGGCCAGCGGACAACCAAATCGAAAATATTCGCCCGATTCCACCTGCTGGAATTGAGATCCCTGCCCAGATAAGAGAGTCTCTTACCGAGGCGCTCGAACCGCTCAAGAAATCGATCGATGAACTATCGCAATCGAAAGATCCATTTACTCAAGACTTTTTGCCTGATGCGGAGATCTTTTATCGAGCGGTATCGCTTGCCTTGAATGAAAACGGTTTCTTTGAACCCGCCGACTTCAAACGGGCCGAGGAACTCATCGCCGAAGGGAACCGGCGCTGCGAGTCCATTCGAGCCAAAAAAATCGGTTGGGCGAAATTTGAGGCTGACTTTGATCATAAATACGCCACGGTACGAGGGTTTCGCTCCAAACTTGATGGGACCGTGCAGCCTTATGGTGTTGTCTATAAAGGAACACGCACGGGGCAAGTTCGCGCAGATGTGTGGTGCCGAGGTCGCAGTGAAAAGGGACTTGAACTGCAGTTTCTTTGGACGCGGATGAGGAGCCTGGATCCGTTACCTGACGCAGGCGTTTTGATGATCCATCCCTTCGGACGCTACTGCAACGCCAACAAGCTTGCAGGTGAAGTCGACACGCTCGAAGCCCTTGAGCATGCCAAAAGCCAGTACCCGATCGATCCCAAGCGCATCGCGATCCGAGGCTTTTCGATGGGAGGCGCTGCGGCTTGGCACCTGGCAGTCCACTATCCAGATCGATGGTTTGCAGCGACTCCAGGTGCGGGCTTTTCCGAGACCCCCGATTTTCTGAAAGTCTTCCAATCCGAAACGCTCAAACCCTATTGGTTCGAACAGAAACTCTGGACCATGTACGACTGCCCGGTATGGGTTCGGAATCTTCATACCGTCCCGACGATCGCTTACAGCGGTGAAATCGACAAGCAGAAGCAAGCTGCCGATATCATGGCCAAGGCCAGTTGGGAGCTTCCCGACCAACAACGATTTGAACTGACCCATATCGTCGCTCCCAAGACAGCCCACTCGATTTCGCCCGAGGCAAAAAAGGAAATCGAACGCAGGCTTCGCATCTTGGATCCAGCCTCTGATGCGATTCCCAAAAAGACGATCAAGAGGGAGGATGACATCGTCTTTACGACGACGACTTTGCGCTACAACAAGGCCTTTTGGGTGACCGTCGATGCCTTGGAGAATCATCATGAACCCGGGACGATTTCAGCGAATTTCAATGACGAATCCAACAGCATCAAGATACGCATCGATGGTGGGATCACCCAATTCACGCTCGATCGCGATGCGAACCAACTTGGAGATAACGTCATCAGCCTTGATATTCAGGATCCTAAGCGAGCTTGTTTTTTTGAACTGAAACCCCGCTCCGATAAGTCCTTTAGAGCAACCTTTCGAGTGGTTGACGGGGATTGGAAACTGGTCTCGCCTGTAGAACCCCCAGCGACACAATTGCGCAAGAAGCACATGCTTCAAGGCCCCATCGACGATGCGTTAATGGCCCCCTTCCTATTTGTCAAACCAACAGCGACCGGTATAAACCCCAAGCTCGATCAGTGGGTGCAAAGCGAATTCGATCATGCCGTTCGAGAATGGCATCGTCAAATGCGTGGCGATGCACGTATCAAATCTTCCGAAGAACTCACCCCTGCGGATATCCAGGAATATCATTTGATCCTTTGGGGTGCCCCCAAAAGCAATCCGACGATCGCCAAGGTGCTCGAAGCGCAGGGGATCGCAAAGTTACCCCTTCAATGGACCGACACAACCATCGAGCTTGGAGACCTAAAGCTCGATGCACAAAACCATGTCCCTTTGATGATCTATCCAAATCCTCTAGCTCCGGATCGCTACATCGTCTTCAACAGCAGCTTTACCTATCGCCAGTACGATTATCTGAACAATGCGCGTCAAGTTCCCAAGTTACCCGATTGGGCTCTGATCGATATCACCACGCCTCCCAACGGACGCTGGCCTGGGAAGATCGTCCAAGCCGACTTCTTTGACGAGAGCTGGAAGGTCAAGCCGAATCGACCAGCCATCGCTCCGCAATAGACCATGCAGCTACTTGTTGCATGGCTAGGTTGGCTATCGAGTCTTTGGCTGTTGCTGTTGTGTTTGGTCAACATCGTCAGTTGGGCATCCAACCTGCTTTCTTTGCCGGGAAACTGGATCATTGTGCTGGCCACGGCGATCTACGCTTACTTTTTTCCTGAATCGGAAACCTCCGGGGTTGGATGGCTAGGAATTGGGGTTTTAGTGGCTCTTGCGATCGCTGGTGAGATCATCGAATTCGTGGCCGGTGCAGCGATGGCAGGCAAGCGTGGGGCCAGTCGTAGAGCGATGGCATTAGCGGTCGTCGGGACCATGGTAGGTAGCATCTTGGGAGCCATCTTCACGATCCCGATCCCCATTCTCGGACCGATCGTCGGTGCGATTGCCGGGGGTGCTGGAGGTGCGTTCTGTGGAGCATGGTTGGGCGAGATTTGGAAAGGCAAATCGGTCGAAGAGGGAATGCATGTAGGAACCGGAGCACTACTAGGTCGTTTGCTGGGCACCTCGGGGAAACTGCTCGTGGGTGCTGTGATGGTTGTGGTCGCAACCGTCGATGCGATCTACTGAGGATCAGCAACCTGAGGAACTGCTAGTTTCCTATCCACCAAACCTCGGATGAACGGATTCCGGGTTTGACTTCCCCGCTTGGAATCACCCAACCATCAAACCAACGGACCAGAGGTACCGTCACTCTCGCGAAGGGCAATTCTTGCGAGCTTTCGCTCCATCGGTTTGCGGCCGGATCAAAGGCATAGAGTTTTTTTGAAAAGCCTCGATGTGCTGCAGGCGCTACGCCGACTTGATCTCCCGCATCGCCTCCTGCGATCCAAATGCGAGACTCTCGAACCATCGCAGGGCCAGGACTGGCGGCCAGGGGGATCGGCAAATCCGCTTGGCGGACCCATCTTCCTGACAATGCAGCCCGATCCAATTCAAACTTCCAGCATTCGCTCAGATACTCCCGAACAGGATTGCCATCGGGTCCAGGAGCAAGCGTCACTCCGCCGATGACCAGGAGGGAATCGTTCCAAGTTGCCGCCGTGCTTAGCATCCGCAGCCGACCTGGAATCTCGGGAAGTTCGAGCCACAGTGCCGGCTGGTCTTTGGCTTGTAATCTTTTCAGATCCAGCCCCCAGGTCTTTCTTTGGCACTCCGTCGCATCGGGTCGATCGATGCCTCCAGAGAGGATCAACATTCCGTCGACAATGGCGCCACAAGCGTTGGCAAGAGGGACTGGCAGATCGCTTAAAGCCTCTATCGAGAGCTTAGAATCTTGATAGCCCAGCACCAAGACATCGCGCGCATGTTGGCTCGCATCGCTTCCTCCAACGCATACGACTCGATCGTTCCATGGGATGCTGATTCCGTAAGCGAGTGGTCGGGGCAGTTTCCCGACCAAGTGCCATAGGGTCTTGGATCTGTCTGGATCTGTTGCTTCGAGCGCATAGACTTGGTCGTGCCAGATTTTTTTGCCACCTTCCCATGGTTTCTTGTCGGGAAAGTTGGCACCCCCTGCGACCAGGAGCACAGAGCCTGATTGGCCTGCAAAAGGGCTAGCCACGCCGACTGGATTCGGGAAGTCGTCGAGTTTTTCGAATCGCCACTGCTGAGCGTGTGCTGGGTGGATCCGTAACGAAACGCCCAGCAAGATGAACAATGACAGCCCAAACCTTGCGATCCTAGCCCGATTCATCGGATTTACGTCGCCGATTTGTTGCTGGTCGCTTTGTTGGTCACAGGATCGGCTGGAACAGAGTCAGGCGATGGGCTATGCACCGTGGGTTTGGTTTCCAGAGCCGAGTTCAGATCGATTTCGCGTCCGAGTTGGTTATGTTCCATCGCGCGCTGGAGATACTGAACAGTTTCATCGATGGTGTCGGCTTGGAGGAGCATCAAATCTCCGGCTTGGATCAAGGTCAGAGCATGCTCGACGGCTTTCTCCCAACCGATGAAGTCATAGACTTCTTTGACGCGTTTTCCTGAATCCATACCCCGTTTGAAGATCGAGGATATCTCGCCAGGTTTTCGGCCTCGCAAGTACTGATCTTCGTAGAGGATGATTCGGTCGAAGTGATCGGCGAGGATCTCCCCTTGGCGGATCATGTCGACATCACGTCGATCGCCGGCAGCCGAATAGACCACGGTGCGATGTCCGTGTGGGAATTGCCCTAGGGCTTCGATGATCGCCAGCAAGCTTGAGCTGTTATGGCCGTAGTCTGCGACCACCGTAGCGCCGTGAACATCCAGGAGATTGAATCGACCTGGGACTTTGTCCATGTGGGCGCTGAAGGATTCCAGGCCGATGACGATTTGTGCGATGGACAAGCCCGCGCCCCAACATGCGGCGACGCTTGCAAGGACGTTTTCTACTTGGAATAGAATCCGACCTTGGTGGGTCAATGGGATCTTATCAAGTGTTGTCAGGGCGGTCTCTTCGGCACCTTCGGCGATCACGATCATGCCGTTTCGCACGAACACGACACGTTGGCCTTTGAGGCGGTGATCGCTCAGGACCGGATCGTTCTCATCGATCGCAAAGAAGATCACTCTTCCTTTGCATTTCTCGGCCATTTCAGCCGTCAGTGGATCGTTGGCTTTCAGAACACCGAATCCGTTTTTATGGACCGCTTCGATGATGCAGCGTTTGACTTTAGCAAGTTGTTCGATCGTTTCGATATCGGAGAGTCCAAGGTGGTCTCCTTCCCCGATGTTGGTAACGATCCCGACGTCGCAGAAGTCGAAGCCGAGACCTTCGCGAAGGATTCCGCCCCTTGCGGTTTCCAGCACGGCGGCTTCGACGAACGGGTTCATCAAGACCGAGCGGGCGCTTTGCGGACCAGAGCAGTCCCCGGAGTCGATTCGGCGACCGCCGACGTAGATACCGTCGGTGCAGGTCATACCAACTTTCTTGCCGGTGCTAGCGACGATGTGGGCGGTCAATCGGGTGGTTGTGGTTTTTCCGTTGACTCCGGTGATGCTGATGATCGGAATGCGTCCATTGGTTTGTCCCGGATACATCATCTCGATGATCGATTCACCCACGGGCCGAGGAGAGCCCGAGGAGGGTTCGATGTGCATGCGCAGTCCAGGTCCAGCATTGACTTCGACGATCACTCCGCGTTGGCCTTGCAAGGGTTGCGATATGTCTTGGACCACCATATCGACACCAGCGATATCCAATCCGATGATGCGTGCGGCTTCAATTGCATGACGTGCAACATCGGGATGGACTTGATCGGTCACATCGGCTGCGGTTCCTCCGGTGCTCAGGTTGGCATTGCGTCGGATGAGAACTTTCTTGCCAACGGGTGGAATGGTATCTGGAGTCATGCCTTGATCCATCAGAACCCCGAGGGCCACCGGATCGATTTTGATCAAGCTCAGGGAGGTCGAGTGTCCATCGCTTCGGCGTGGATCTTCATTGACTTTGTCGATCAGTTTTTGGACGGTCGATTGACCATCGCCGATCACGTGGGCAGGTTCGCGCCGAGCGGCAGCGACGAGTTTTCCTCCGACGACTAGCATTCGGTAATCGTCACCGGGAGCATGGCGTTCGACGACGATCGAACGGCCTTCTTGTCGAGCGGCTTCATAAGCCGCGACGACTTGCTCTCGAGTTTGCAGGTTGGTTGCAACTCCTCGACCATGATTGCCATACTGGGGCTTAACGACCACGGGCAATCCGATATCTTCGGCGGCTTCCCAAGCATCTTCGGCACTTTCGACCGATCGGCCTTCGGGGGTAGGGATACCGATGGATCGCAGGAGGGTTCGGGTGAGCTCTTTGTCTTGGGCGATCGATTCGGCGATGGCGCTGGTGGAGTCGGTTTCAGCAGTGCAGATGCGTCGCTGGTGAACCCCGTAACCCAGCTGCACAAGGCTTCCTTCGTTGAGCCGTCGCCATGGGATATTCTTGGCTTTGGCGGCATCGACGATCGAACGGGTGCTTGGACCCAAGCATACGTCGTAGGCGTATTCTTTCAGTTCCGAAACGACGGCGTTGACATCCAATGGAGTATCGTGGATCGCAGCTTGGATCAACTCAAACGCCTTATCCAAACAGGCAAGGGCCAGCTTTTCTTCTTTATAAGCGATGGCGACTTTGTAGATACCGTCGGTATTGGTTTCACGGGCGCGACCGAAACCGACTGGAGTTCCTGAGAGGGATTGCAGTTCGAGCGTGACGTGTTCGAGGATGTGGGCCATGTAGGTGCCTCGGCGAAGACGCACGAAGAATCCCCCCCGCTCACCGATGCTGCAACGATGTTCGACCATCGTGGGCAACCAACCCATGAGTCTTTCGTTGAACCCCGGAATCATTTCCGAAGAGGTGTCTTTCATCTCTTCGAGGTCTACCCAAGCTTCCAGAACTGGATAATTGGCCCATATATTTGGCCCGCGAAGCTTGTTTACCTTGAGTATCTTCATAGTTTCCTCTGTTCATCGGTCCTGCTAGAAAGGGGCTCTCCCAGCCCCAGCGTCCCATGCTCCCAATCTGCCCACGACCGTTCCGCGGTCGCCATGCTGCTCCATGTTCC
>JAGWZB010000057.1 GCA_018969045.1 Planctomycetota bacterium
TCCCCGGAGAGCGCCCGGGGAGTGAGACGGCAAAATCCCTCGAGGAGTTCATCTCGCCAATGTTCCCGCAGAATGGCTCCATTGCGCTCGTTGACTTTGCCATAGCGTTTCTTCCTCGAAAGCCGCCTTGGGACTTAAAATAACTCGATCCAATCAAAAATCCAGATTCAGCTGGGGCAAAAGAAGAAGGCGTCAGGGCCTAGGCAATCAACTATCCTGGGAAGACTATCTCCCAGGGCATTGACCGATGGACTCGATCCAACGGTGATCTGCAGTTGATTCGATTCATTGGGTAAACTTCGACCTTCAGATCCCAACCTCTTTGCGTTGAGACGAACTCATCGTTGGTCTCTTATCATTCGTGAATTGCTGGATACGAATTGAAAAAGGGACTGCAAGTTCATGACAGCGGTGTTGGACATCCGTCGACGACCATGATTTTGCCGTCTCCCATCCGCCCAGTCTTGCAAGTCGCCTCAACAATTTCCAAGACTTCTTCGAATCGCAATGCATCGACCCATATCGAAAGCTCCACTTTCGGGAGGAACGCCAATTCAAATTCTTCGCCAGAATACTGATCAAGCATGTTTTTCTGTCGCCCAAACCCTTTTACCTCTTTGACCGTGAGCGCTTCGATCGGAGCAAACTTGAGTTCTTCAAGAAGACCCTCAATCAAATGAGGCCTAAGAACTACCAAGATCTGCTTGTACCCTATGTCCATGACCCCTCCTTTCGGGCTTTCCATCGATCATTTCCGTTGCTAATATCTTAGCAAATCCCGCCCGCGATTACACGTCAAAGATCATTTGAATTGCCTCCCCGAGTTCCTCGCCGTGCCTTACGCTCAGATTGGTCCTATCGCCGTCCATTTTCCTTCGCGAGTCGAAACAGCAGACGCTTGGGCCGCTGAGCATCCGGAGTGGCACGTTCCGGAGCTTATGGAAAAAACGGGAATCCATTGCCGGTACATCTCCGCTGAAAATGAAACCGCCTCGGATCTTGCTTATCAGGCTTGCCAAAAACTATTTTCTCAACACAACATCGATCCATTATCGATCGATTACTTGCTGGTATGCACGCAATCTCCTGACTATCCGCTTCCTACGACCGCTTGTTTGCTTCAGGACCGGATCGGAATGAGGACCAGCAGTGGCGCTTTGGATTTCAACCTAGGATGCTCAGGATTCGTCTATGGATTGGGGCTTGCCGAAGGACTAATCGCAAGCGGTCAATGCAGCCGGATCCTGCTTGTGACAGCCGAGACTTATACCAAATACGTCGATCAAGACGATCGCGCGCTGCGACCGATTTTCAGCGACGCCGCTGCAGCTACCTTGATCGAAAGCTCCCCGACAAAAAGCCTTCTTGGTTTCGAGTTCGGTACCGATGGTAAAGGCGCAAACACTTTGATTGTCAGCGATGGGGGTTCACGACCTAGCCAGGATGCAATAGAGCCCAAGCGCAGAAGGCGTTGGAACAGTAGACTCTACATGGATGGCCAAAGCCTAATGGATTTTACCGTCGTCGCGATTCCCGATTTGATCCGCAGCATCCTTGAGAAATCCCAGCTTTCTTTTGACCAGATCCAACAGTTGCTAATGCACCAAGCAACTCGAAAGATGCTTGAGATGCTCCAGCAGGCTCTCCAAGTCGACGACCATCGACTTCCAATTCGCTTAGCCAATCGTGGAAACACCGTGTCTTCAACTCTGCCAATCCTGATCGATGACCTTCGTTCCGAAGGTGTCCTGGGGCCTGGTCAAAAACATTTGCTGATCGGTTTTGGTGTCGGCTGGTCATGGGCTGGCTGCGTCTGGAAGACTTAGCAGTTACTTTTTTAAGTCCTCGTACGGTTCAAAATGAAGGAAATCCACTTTTTTTGCAGTATTGCGTACGCGTGTAGCCATGACCACGACCTTCATGACTCAAAAGCCTCAATCGATGCGACCTAATGCGTACAGTGCTGACGTCCAAAAAAACAGCTTGGTTCGCTTGGGAGCAGTTGCCTATTTAAACACAAAACCGCTGATCTACAGCTTGGAAGATCGCCTATCGGGAGTCGGAGACTTGCGACTGGAACTCCCGAGTCGATTGGCTTCTCAACTGCACGAGGGTCAATTGGATATCGGTTTGATCCCTGTGGTTGAATACCTTCGTAATCGTTCTGAGTATCGGTTGATAAGCGATGCGGGAATCGCATGCCAAGGGCCCGTATGGTCAGTTCGCGTGCTTTTTCGTGTTCCCCCTGAGCATGTCAAAACCCTTGGCACCGACGAAGGTTCACGTACTAGTGTCGCTTTGTCCCAAGTCTTACTTGCCACTAGGTACGGATTGCAACCCGAGTTGGTGCCGTTCCCGATTGGAACAAAACCTCAGGATTGCCCGGCCGACGCAGTATTGGTCATCGGAGATCGAGCGATGAACCCAGAGCGGTACCGCTCCGATTTTTTTCTCGACTGGGATTTAGGCGAGCAGTGGTATCAACAAACAGGACTCCCATTTGTGTTTGCGATGTGGGTTGCCCGTGGAAATATCTTCGATGAAACTCGAATGATCGAAATCCTTGAGTCAAGCCGTGATGCAGGTTGCCAAAACGTCGAAGAGATCATTGCCAAGTATGCAGTAGCTTATGGTCTAACAAACCAAGCCTGCCGAGAGTATTTGACTAAGTTTTTGAGGTTCCGAATCGGAAGCCAAGAGCTTGGTGGACTCGACGAATATGCAACGCAGTGCGAGGCTTTAGGATTGCTTTAAAGCGAACATCACCTCGATTGCAAACTGTTTCATCCATTCCTAGATTAAGTAGTCCTGGTATAATCAAGGCTTACTTTCTCAATTGTGACGGTGTTGCCAAGCTATGATTACGACAACGAGATCTTCAATCCAGGCAATTTTAGACAAATCCATTCAGGGTCAGCGGATTGATTGCGCCGAGGCGCTGATGTTACTCGAGAGTTCTGAGCTCAGTGCAATCGGTCGAGCAGCGCAGGCGGTCACGGAGCGACTGCATCCTGAAAACTATCGAACTTATAACATCGACCGGAACATCAACTACACCAATATCTGTACTGCGGTTTGCGATTTCTGCGCATTTTACAGAACGCCGAAAAGTTCTGAGGGATATGTTCTGGATCGTCAGGAATTACTCGCGAAAATTCGCGAAACTGTAGAGCTTGGTGGAAATCAAATTTTGATGCAAGGTGGGCTTCATCCGCATTTCAAGCTCGATTGGTACGAAGAGTTGCTCAGAGACATCAAGAGTTCATTTCCAGAGGTAAACATCCACGGTTTTAGCCCACCGGAACTTCATCATTTCACGAAAATCAACAAGTTGTCGATCGAGACAGTACTCGAGCGGCTAAAGATTGCTGGATTGGGAAGTATTCCTGGTGGTGGAGCCGAGATATTAGTCGATCGAGTTCGATCGGCCATTACGCGAGGCAAGGTGATGACGGATGATTGGCTCAACGTGATGCGTTGTTGGCACAAGCTGGGTGGTATTTCGACGGCAACCATGATGTTTGGTCATGCTGAGACGCTTGCCGAGCGCATTGAGCATCTAGACAGGATTCGTCAATTGCAAGATGAAACCCATGGGTTCACAGCATTCATCTGCTGGACCTTTCAGCCAGAAAACACGCAAATGAGCCATCTTCCGCCAGCCGGTTCCTTCGAATACCTCAAAACCCAAGCCGTGGCGAGGTTGTTTTTGGATAATGTGCCCAATATTCAAAGCAGTTGGGTCACCCAGGGCCTGAAGATCGGTCAGTTGGCGATGCTCTTTGGAGCCAATGACATGGGTTCTTTGATGCTGGAGGAGAATGTGGTTGCAGAGGCGGGCACTGTCCACTATTTGACGCTCGATCAAATCCGCGATGCAATCAGTCAGCTAGGTTTCATTCCCAGGCAAAGAGATGTGTTTTACCATCTCGTCGATGAAGCGCTTGAAAACAGGGCAGTCGAAGCAAATCGGATCAAAAATCCGATCCAGCAGCATGCCAAAAAACTACTTCAGATAGCCGACAAGTAATTCTGGACATCCGACTTCGCATCGGCTCTCAAGAGAGCATCGAGTTCAATCCCAGCACGGATTTCAGCGCGGTCAAGAAAGTTTCAGGTTGGTTCTTCCATGCGACTTCCGTTGCCGTTTGGGTGCGAAGATCCTTGATTTGCACGAGTCCTTGATCGAGTTCTCGTGCCCCTGCGATAAGAGCTACAAGAAAACCTCGTTGATCGGCGTATTTAAGTTGCTGCCCTAGTTTTTTCGGTTCGGGGAATACTTCGGTCGAGATCCCGGTTGACCGGACCATCGAAGCCAGAGCAAAGTAATCATTGATTCGATCAGGATCGAACAGAGGGATGAAGACTTCCGCGGTTCGGGGAGTCTCTTCCAAACGCCCGAGTTTTTCTAGAGCCGCAAGGAGTCGATCCAATCCCAGCGATGCTCCGATGCCCGGAAGTTGTTGCTTGGTAAATAGTCCGGCGAGGTTATCGTAACGACCACCGCTGCAAACACTGCCGATACGAGGAAGTTCCAACAACGTGGTTTCGAAAATGATCCCTGTGTAGTAATCCAGGCCGCGCGCGATAGAGACATCGATTTCAAAGCGATGAGCTGGAACGCCTGCAGCAAGCATTGCGCTGGTGACACGCTCTAGCCGCTCGATACCTTGGCTGGCCAACTGGCTTGATGGAAGCAGTTGAGCTAATTGCGAAAGAACCTGCTGATGAGGGCCTTGGATTTGCGCGAACTGAAAGATTCTGTTGGACTGGTCGGTTGTGATGCCGACTTGATCAAGTTCCTTGGCGACTCCCTCAGGACCGATTTTGTCGAGTTTGTCCAGAGCTCGAAGGACGTGGGTCGACTGGTGTTTCAGTTCCAAGGAGTCCAATAAGCCTGTGAGGATTTGGCGATTGTTGATACGGATGCGAAATTGCTCGATCCCAATTTCTAAGAGGAGTTCGTGGATAACCAGTGCTGTTTCGATGTCCGAGACGACACCGGTGGTTCCGATGGTATCAAAATCGCATTGAATGAATTCGCGGAACCGTCCGTCCTGGGGGCTTTCACCTCGCCAGACTGGCGCGATGTGGTAGCGTTTGAAGGGGGTTCCAAGTTCATTGATATGTTGGGCAGCAAATCGAGCAAGTGGTACCGTAAGGTCGAAGCGCATTCCGACGGGTCGGCCACCGGCGTCGATGAAGTGGTACATCTGCCGATCGGTCTCCTCGGATCCCTTTCCGGTAAGGATGTCGAGGTATTCCAGCGCCGGGGTGTCAATGGGCATAAAGCCGTAGCGCCTGTAGACCTTCTTGGCCGTTTCCATCAATTTCTCCCGCTGGATCATTTTGGCAGGTAGAAAATCGCGGAAACCTTTCAGGGTTCTTGGCTCGATAAGTGTCATGGTGGGAATGTTTCTTGGGTTTGGATCGGCACAGGCGATAGCTAAGCGGGGGCGATTATAGGTTCATCGCGGCGTTTCGACCAAGCCAACTGAGAACAGTAATTCCAGGATAGAACAGGCCGATCGACCGCCAAACCCGCGAGTTGGGCTGTGAAGCCACAAGCCCCCGGGCACCTCCTTACAAAACTTGAACCTTTCCATCTATTTTTCCGAAAAACCCAAGCTGGACACTTGGTTTTTGAGAGTGCAACGGCTGCTTAAAATGCAGGCGGAATAAAAACACCCCTCTTCTGGGGTGCTGCCCGTTTTGTGTGCAGTGCTATCAAATAGGCTTAAGTCATTGCCAGCATTGATGTTACGAGGAGGGTATTGCCAGCATTGGATTATTAGGCACGTGTCCGCCGGAGGGAGTCTAGGTAGTCGCAAGCGTGGCCAGCTGAGGGCTTAGTCAAGGTGGAGGATCGATCCCCGAGCACGGTCGGCGGGAATTGGATCGTCATGGAATCGACCAGCAGTATCGCGTCAGGAAGGTGAATTGAAATGAGCCAAGAATTAAGCGTTGGAATGCCTGTGGTTGCCCAGTCGGTTCCGCAGTCCTCTAAGTCCGGTGGCAGTGCGATTGGGGAGAAGCTTGCGGCCGACATGATTGTCTTTAAATCGGTTGCCGACGAGCTTCGGGCCAAGAGTTGTCAGTCGGAGAAGTTTGAGGATCGATGCCATTGGGTACAGCAAGTCGCTGCGGAGCTTTTCGGCGTCGCTCCGACTTGGACCGCCTTTTATCGCGAAACCTTGGGGGTTGATGGTGTCGCTCATCGAATTTTTGCCCAGGCCGAGGATTATCGCAATTACGAAGATAGCGAGTGCCATTTGAAGGTCTTGGAGATGCTAACGGTTTTGCGTTCGAAAGACTTGACCGATTGCGATCCGACGGAGACTCAGCGAATGATTACCGTTCGGATTCCCAAGAGTCTTCACGATCGAATTTGCGAGGAAGCCAATGAGCTGAACGTCAGTGTCAACAAGCTTGCGATCACCCGCTTGTTGCAGCGAGTTGATCTTGCGATGCTACCCTCGTCTGGTCAGAAGCGTCGGGGTCGCAAGCCTGGGGCGCTGTACCGCAAGGCAGCTGCCTGCGAGCCAGTTGCTGGTCAGGCAGAGCCCACGGTGACTATCGGTTGATTCCTGGGAAGTTCGTGTGCAAGTTTAAATCGATGGGTTACAATACGACCGTCGGGAGGTCGGGCAATCGCTCCTTGGTGGAGTCTCGCGTGCGGGATTTGCCAGGGGGAGGAAAGTCCGGGCTCCTACGAGCATGATGGTCGATAACGTCGACGGGTAGAAATACCGGGGGAATGCAACAGAAAGATACCGCCGGGCCGCAAGGTTTCGGTAAGGGTGAAATGGTGGGGTAAGAGCCCACCAGAAGGCGGGCGACCGTCCTTCTCGGCAGCCCCATCTGGAGCAAGATCCAACAGGGTGAGGCCCTCAGTCCTTGGGGGCCGTGTCTGACTCGTGATGCGAACACCCGGGTAGATCGCTCGAGCCGCCGAGCAATTGGCGGCCAAGATGAATGATTGCCCATGGCGATAACATTGCCAAGACAGAACCCGGCTTACAGACCTCCCGACTTTTTTTATCCGACTTGAGCAGCCTCATGGAATGCTTGAGTTCCATTTCGGATTGTTTTTGTCAAATTGCGAACCCATATTCAGTTTGTGCACGGCAAAGTCAACCCATCGCTGATCTACTCAGTTCTCTTAGAGCTAGGGCTTGGGGTCGCTGCGGTTGCCTTGGGATGGTTCCTGGGGGTAAATCCAAGAGAGCACTTGGTTCCTTGGTGGGACTGGAAGGGGATTCTAAAGAGCTTTGCATTAGGTGCGTCCGTTGGGCTTGGGCTGGCCATTTGCATGCAAGTTTTTTCTTTGCTCCCTATTCGATCGCTTCAGAAGCTTGATCGGATGGTTCAATCGCAGTTAAAGACACTTTTAGGGCCGATGGGGATCCCTGAGTTGCTGTTGCTATCGCTCAGCGCCGGAATCGGTGAAGAGCTGTTGTTTAGGGGTTTGATCCAAGGATGGTGGTTATCCTTCTATGAAAATCCGACGATGCTTGAAGCGTTGCCGGGGATTTTGGTGTCGGCGGTGTGTTTTGGTTTTGCGCATCCTTTGAGCAAGACTTATATTGCCATAGCGACGCTTGCGGGTCTATTGTTTGGGGTCTTGTACTGGTCCACCGGCGATCTTCTTGCGTGCGTATTGGCGCATGCCATTTACGATGCCATCATTTGCGTTTACTGGAAATGGTCCGAGTCCCGTAGCCATATAAGGTAAGCCACTGCATGACAAGCAACTTATTGCCGGATCCAACACTGTTGTTTCGATTTAAAATCAACGTGCATCGGATGCCTTTAGTAAAGAACTTAGAAGACCTGACGGCATGGAGGCTTGTCGATGAGCATCGGATACCTCCGCTAGGACAATTCAACAGCGGATGTCTTCCCATTCAGGCACGGATAGGTTGGAATCCCCAAGGTTTATTTTTTGCATTTAGCCTTGGTCTCTGGAGCCACTATACCGAACGGACTCCGATACCCTTTCAAGCCAACATCTCAGTCAACAGCCGATATGATTCGAGCGTACTTCGAGAGAATGAGTTTTGCTCGGGTTTTCATTTTCACATTGAAAAAAGGCAAGTTAGCAATGGGATTGGAAATGGTGTTCAAAGCGACTTGGAGGTACTGCGAGTGATGAGCCGAGTTGGCGGCAACAAGCCTATGCCCGTCGATGAGTCTCGAAAGGAATCGTTGCGAGGGTGGATACGAACCACTGCGACGGAGTTATCTGCATGGATTCATATTGGAGCGTCTGAAATTCCGGGCTATCGCCCCGAGGAGTTTCCAGATATCGGATTGAATTATGATCTGGCCGCGTTCGATCCAGCAACGTATGGATCTGTTCTCCACTGGCATTTGGTTCATTCTTTTGTAGGTAATTCCAGGAGCAATCCAAGTCTTTGGACACAGTGCCGATTGGTTTAGACACCTTGGAAACCGTCGGCGAAATATAGAGGAATCACAACTCTGAAAAAGATCTCATTGACACGGCTTGAAAACAGCAGCGATAACCAGGACTATTTCGATGCTACCGACCTTTCGCTAGATCGGTTGATCGATCTGCCGGAATCGGGTATTGGAGCATTGGTCTTGGATTCATCGAGGGGCAAGGTGCGTCTTGATCGACTCTTTGCGATTCAAACCAACGTGATTTCCGGGGCTTCAGGCTTAGAAAACAGGCTTGATCTTCGTGGAGATTTTTCTCGATTTGAAAACCTCTGCTCAAAGACTCGGTCTGGAATCACGACGATCCAAGGGAGTGTTGGTGACCGTTTTGCAAGATCCCAGCAAGGGGGAGTGATCTTGGTGGATGGTTCCGCAGGCGCAGAGGCGTTGGTTGATAAGCAGGAAGGGTTGTGTGTGATCCGAGGGGATGTGTCGGGGGGATTTGGGGCGCCTCTGCCGGGTAAGCTTCAGGGCTTGCAGGGAGGCGAAACGATTATCTTGGGTAATTTAGGGGACAGAGCTTGTTATCGCATGCGCCGAGGGACTGTCTTGGTTGCGGGCGATATTGGGGAGTATCTGGCACATCAGTGGATTGCTGGAACGGTTATCGCCATGCAAAGCATCGGATCGTATTGGGCTGCGAACATGCGGCGAGGTTCGTTGATCTTGGACTGCGTTCCAGACACTCTCTCGGGAGCAACCTTCTCGCGGCCTCGAGCCTTGGAGTTGAGCTTTCTGCCGATTCTTTGGAATCACCTTCGCGGAGTCCTGATGCAGGTGTCTGAGTCGAGTGAAATCTCCGAGGGATTTCTTGCAAAAGTTGTCGCACTGATCGAAGCGATACCAACGAGCCGACGAGTCTTGCGTCGAGTTGGGGATCGGGAGTGTGAAGGCCAGGGTGAAGTGTTGATTGTTCAGAAATAGTATTGCAAATTGTCCTCTCAGGTTTTTGGAGTACGGCTTATGGCACCCAAGAGAATCGGCATTTTTGGTGGTTCCTTTGATCCTATTCACCTTGGGCATCTTTTGATTGCCGAGCAGTTTCGAAGCGAACTCTCGTTGGATTTGGTGAAGTTCATTCCTGCCAAAATCTCTCCGTTTAAGCTCGACTACGTTCCGACTGCCGATAAGCACCGGATGGAGATGATTCATCTGGCTATAGGAGCGAATCCACATTTTGAACTTGATCCGATCGAGATCCATCGGGGTGGGGTCAGTTATACCGTCGATACCGTTGAGCAGCTTCAGGCATCGGAGCCTCAGGCCCAGTGGTATCTGTTGATCGGTGCTGATTCGCTTAAGGATTTCAAGAAATGGAAGTCACCTGACAAGCTACTGAGGATGGTTCGTTTGGTGGTTGCCAAACGAGGTGGTTGTCCTGAACCGGATTGGACTCAGCTTGATGGTATAGTCTCTTGTGAGGACCTTCTTTCGATCCAGAAGTGCCGATTGGACATTCCAGCGGTTGAGATTTCGTCAACCGGGATTCGACATCGTATTGAGGAGGATCGAAGCATTCGATATTTGGTACCGGCGAGTGTTGAAGTTTACATCCAGGAGCATCAGCTTTATCGCTCTTCGATGCAAACATCGGCGGGACGGCCGACGTAGAGCAAAACATCGCTTGCCGAAATCGAGCCGCTTCTCAATGCTCCTTCCATGGTTGCGGGCCAACCGGTTGCAGTCCAGTCTCCGGCTAGGAACAATCCTTGGTCACCCATTAACCCCGACTCAACTCTTGCATTTTGGTGTCCTGACTGAACAGAAAAAACGGACTGAGGGTCCGTGACTACTTTTCCTCTTAGCATCTGAGCTCCGGAGTTTCGCAGTTCTGGAAAAGCTTCTTGAAGATCTGCTTCGACCATGCGTAAGATCTCATCGGAATTGCCTTTGGGTAAATCCCGAGAGCCACTGATCACGATTTGGTAGTAGTGCTCGTTGTGGTTTGAATTCTGGGGATCGAGTTTGTCTTGCGGTCCGGGGAAAATCCATTGGCACAATCGATTGATTAGGATTGCGTGTGGGTCGCTAAACCAAGGTTTGGACCACCAAGTATGTACGCCTGTGATTGGGGCAGACTCCAAGTTCTTGACTTCATGAATGAGCGACTTGTGTGCCTCTGGTAGGCTAGTAGAGTTTCGTTCCAGCAGGTCGCCGAGTCGATGCCAAGGCACGGCTAATACCAGTGCATCGAAGTCAGGCAAATCGATGCTCGGTTCTGCGGTTGACTTGATTTGCAGCGACCATCTTGCATTCTGGTTTTGTGTAAGTCCCAAGACCGTTTTACCTTGGACGATTCTCACACCTTGTTTCTCCAGTTGTTCCCTTGAGGACTGGTCGACCAATTCGGAGAGACTTTTCTTTGGGACCAGCAGATGAAAAGCATCCTTCGTTGCAGCGAAGCCATCGATGATGACTTTGTGGACCGAGCCCATGGTGATGCGATCGAGTTGCTCACCCAGAGCGCTCACCAAAATCGTGTTCCAGAAGCAGTTGATTGCGTTTGGAGTTTGTCGATGATTTTTCAACCAGTCTTTCGCGCTAAGCTCCTGAAAGTGTTTAGTAGGAGAGGTTCGGATCAATTGGATCAGTCCCCAAGCGATGGTAGCTCGATCAACGAGTTTCAGATCGGGCCAATTCAGCAGTAACCCCGAGAGATGGAATGGGGCAGGCAGGGGCCATGCATTTGCGGAGAACCTGCGTCCGGAATTGGAGCGAAACCAAAGAGTTGATTCCTCTTGCCAAAGATCCTCTTGTCCTATTTCTTGAATCCAGCGGACGAGTTCATGGCAGCATCGCATACCGACGTGTTGGCAGTAGTCAACGACCTGTGGGCTATTGGAATCGCTGAATGACCCGACTCGCCCACCCAATCGATTGCGGGATTCCAAGAGCCACACTTGGCAACCGTGTTTAGCAAGATGCATGGCAGAACGAATACCGGCCAATCCTCCTCCGACAACCGCGACATGCGGAGTATCTTGTATTTGGACTTTGGCGTCGAACGTCTTGATGGTTGAGCGACTTGCCTGCCTGCGAAACCAGGGGGTAAATGCATGCGACGCATAAAGTTTAGTTTTTTGGAACACGCTCAGCGACGGACGCTTGTGGATTGGAGTCCAAGGGTTTTGTTGTATCTTTTGGAAGATCTGGTAGTAGGTATTCCAGATCATCGAGAACATTCGCTTTGAGTCTGTATCGATCGCATCGTAGATGCCCCAACCGCTGGCATAGCAAGCGGCGGCTCTTTGGGTGTAAATCCTCATGAGTTCAGGCAAATTACCTGACTTTTGGATCCTTTGCGCTTTGATCGATGGGTCGTTGATCGCTAGAGACTCGATGAGTTGATTTCGTTCAAATCCAAAACGGCGCAGGTCTTCGGTGGCTAAGTACATACGCCCACGCTGGGCGTCTTCGACTAGGTCCCTGAGGATATTGGTCAATTGAAAGGCATGTCCGCAGTGGATCCCCATGCGGTATGCCCGGGTGCCGACTTGAGGGCTACCTGCATTGGACCAGATGGCCATGCAGCACAAACCGACCGCCGAAGCGACGCGGTCCATGTAGGCTTGAAGATCCTTGTAACCAAAAACCTCCCATGGGTTTGTATCCTGGTCGACACCTAGAAGGATTTGATGCAGGAGATCTCGAGGTATATTGAACCGCTCAACCGAATCAGCCAGAGCTTGTTGGATACTCGCAAGCCGAGGGCAAAAATCCGTCTCTGCGTCGAGGGAATCGAGCCACTGAATCCATTTTTGCAGATCCCATGAGTTGGGATTCGGGGTATTATCGGTGGCATCGTCAGCAAGTCGGGAGAAGGCATACAGGGCCGTCATGGCTTGTCGGCGATCGGGCCGAAGGAACTCAAAGGCGCGATAAAAGTTCGAACCGCTTGAGCGTGCGATCTCTAGGCAAGCGTTGTAAGACTTCTGAGTTTGGTTCACGAGAGTGATCCTTGCTTGGTGATGCCAGAAAGGGCTAGCAGGACCAACCTAGCTTTTTGGAATTTGGTGACTTCGATTGCGTGGTTCCAGACATCGAACTGTTTGGTTGCGATGTTCTTAAGTATTTGACGGCCTCCATTGGAGAACAAAAAAACACTTCGTCTGAGCCATTTTGGACCGTGTTGGCAGAGAGGTTGGCCTCGGTCGAAATGCTCGTTGGCAAAGCGGATCCAATCCGACAGGGCGTTGGGGGCGTTGCCTGTGCCTTTTGCCCAATCATCGGTTGTGATACTTGATTGATCCATTCGAGAATGGGGCAAATAGAATCGGCCTCTTTGGGCATCGAGTCGAACATCTTGGCAGAAATTCGCAATTTGCAATCCGGTGCAGATAGCGTCCGACCAAGCGATTGATTTTGGGTCGGATGCATTGCTTAGGCCAAGGATCAATCGACCGACGGGATTTGCTGAGCGGCGGCAATAATCGAGCAACTGCCGGTCGTCTTGGTAGGAGGTTACCGTTTGATCTTGAAGGAACGCCGAGAGCAGATCTTCGAACGGTTCGATACTCAGGTTGTAAGATTGGACTGTGTGTTGCAGGGCGACCAATACCGGGTGAAGTGATTTGCCTTGAAAGCATAAATGCAACTGGCTTTTCCACCATTGCAAAAGTTCGCTAGAGATGCCTGAACTGCCCGTTTCATCTGCCAGATCATCCGACCAGCGGCAGTAGGCGTAGATTGAGGCAAAATGGGGTCGAATTTGAGGGGGGAGCCAAAGGTTGGTTACCGAAAAGTTTTCGTAGTGGGATTTGGCAAGTTGCTGGCAGTACTGGAAGGCTTGATCCAAGCCCACCCTTGGGATTTGGCAGTTCGGACCGCACCAAGACAGATCCGAAAGTACTTGTTTGGCCCCTGCCCGTAGCCTAAGCCCTGGAGTCGATGGAAGGTTCGATTCGATAGGATGTATGTCGGACAAGGAAGAGTACCGAATATTTCCAATGGTGGTTCAGTCACGTGATTTGGGCTTTGGGAGTCTTCGCGATCGCTTGCCCAGTTGCTATGATTTTAACGCAGAAAACGTTTTCTAAAACCTTAGAGCGATCCCATGAAGATTTTACTAGCTGCGCCGCGTGGATTTTGTGCCGGGGTCAACATGGCTGTCCAGAGCTTGGATCTGGCGCTAAAGCATTTTGGGGCACCTGTTTATGTGTACCATGAGATTGTCCATAACCAGTATGTGGTTAAGTCTTTTCAATCCAAGGGGGCTGTTTTCGTCGACAGTCTCGAAGAAATACCGCCGAAGTCGACGGTCCTTTTTTCTGCGCACGGAGTGGCACCGACGATCCGGAAGCTGGCTTCCGAACGCGGGCTTCATGCCATCGATGCGACCTGTCCGTTGGTGACTAAGGTTCATTTGGAGGCGATCAAGTTTGCCAAGGAGCACTACACGATCGTTTTGATTGGTCATCAGGGACATGACGAGGTGATTGGGACCATGGGAGAAGCGCCCGAAGCGATTGTATTGGTTGAGTCGACTCAGGAGGTCGATCGCCTTGAGTATGGGCCGGACACGAAGCTTGCGTATTTGACCCAAACGACGCTAAGTGTTGATGATGCCAATCGGATTATTCAGCGGCTTAAGAGCCGTTTTCCCTGGATCGTCGGTCCGCCGAAGGAAGATATTTGCTATGCAACGCAGAACCGGCAAGAAGCGGTTCGTGTTATCGCTGACGAAGCGACCAAGGTGATTGTGCTAGGTTCACAAAACAGCAGCAATTCCCAGCGTCTCAGAGAGCTTGCTCAGGAACAGGGAAGAACCGCTTATTTGGTCGATGGGCCTGAGGATCTCTCGGTGGAGTGGTTTGAGGAATCCGACGTGGTGCTAGTGACCGCTGGTGCCAGTGCTCCGGAGGAAGTTGTGGCAAGCACCTTGGCTTGGTTAGAGAGCAATTTCGATTCCACACTGGAATTGCGAGAAGTCCGCAAGGAGGAGGTCCATTTCCCGCTGCCAAGAACTTTGAGGGTGCTTCAGTAGTCTTTTTCGGGCTTTGGGTTGGCTTTGGTTGGAATCAAAACCGATGGCCGATTTTAGGGCCGTTGGCGCAGGTCGTTAGGATTTCGGGTCCATTTTCGGTCATCAAGATCGTATGCTCAAACTGGGCCGACAAACTGCCGTCGCGAGTTCTCACAGTCCAATTGTCGGTCGTATCGGGTTTTGTGAAGCGTGCTCCGGCGTTGATCATCGGTTCTACGGTAAAGCACATGCCAGGTAGCAAGTGGTCTTGGCGACTTTTGCGATCCGGAAAGTGAGGGACGTTTGGATACTGATGAAAACGGCGACCGAGGCCGTGGCCGACGTATTCGCGAACGACTGTAAATCCATATTTGTCCGCTTCTGCCACGACATTTTCACCGATGACGCTGACGGTGCATCCGGGTGTCAGGGCGGCAATGGCTCGGTGCATTGCATCGAAGGCGCATTGGGTGACGGCTCTGGCCTTGTCCGATACGCTACCGATCAAGAACGTTTCGGATTGATCACCGTGCCAACCGTCGACGATGGAGGTGATATCCACGTTGATGATATCTCCGTCCTTCAGGGCGTAAGGCCCGGGGATGCCGTGGCAGATCACGTCGTTGACGCTTGTGCAGCAGCTTTTGGAGTAACCAAGATAACCGAGTGTGGCGGGGGTGTGTTTATGGGAGATAGTATATTCGTGTACGAGTCGATCGATTTCCCCTGTGGTGATACCCGGTTGGATAAATCCTCGAATGTAGTCCATGAGTTGGGCGTTGAATTGACCGGCCGCCCGCATGCCTTGACGCTGGACTTCCGAAAGTTGGAGTTTTCTTAGATTCTGAAGCATTTCGAAGCGGTGACCTTGCTGTCTAGTGCGGTTTGGCTAAACAGGCCATTGGAGTTATAACACGGCATCAAATCATCGGCATGAAAATCTTAACCAAAACCCTATGGAAATAAAAGCCAGTCGATTCTCGATCTGCGGATTGTTGTTGGTTGATTCGACCATGTTTTTGGGCCGAACTCGATGAAGGACTCTTCGGATTTTGTTGTCGAGAGTTTACGTCAGCCGATCCAGATCGTGTATCAGGACGATGATATTGTCGCGGTGTTTAAGCCTGCTGGGGTGATCGTCCATCGCGGTCCGAGCACGGGCAAGGAGGAGCCCGTTCTTTTGCAGATCCTCAGAGATCAGCTTGAGCAATTTCTGTATCCGGTCCATCGGTTGGATCGTCCAACGGCAGGGATCGTGCTCATGGCAAAATCGTCCCAGGTCGCCTCGAAACTTGGAGAGATGTTTATGTCTCAGCAGGTGCATAAGCACTACCAAGCGTTGGTTCGAGGGCACATGCCTAGTGAGTGCAAAGTGGATCGTCCCTTATTGCATCCTAAGTACTTCGAAGAACGTTTCTCAGGCGAACATCCGCTCCAAGCGGCCATCACCCATTTTCGATGCCTTCGGCACTACGAGGTCCCCTGGCCAGCTTCTGGTTTTGCAACTTCGAGGTTTTCCTTGCTGGAGATTCGGCCAGAGTACGGCAGGTGGCATCAGATCCGCCGGCACCTGAATTGCCTAGGGCACCCTATTATCGGAGACCATCGTCATGGGGATCATCGATGGAATCAGATGTTCTACCAACGGACTGGCATCTACCGAATGTTGCTGACTGCCATGCGGTTGGATTTCCGTCATCCGACGACGCAGGAGCCCGTGTCGATTCTTGTTGGTAGGGGCCAAGCCTTTGACGAAGCGATCGAGTTATTAACCCCATCGAATGACTGATCAGCCTTTAGCATTTCCGATTTTCAATCCAATGCCCGTGATCATGCGACCACGTTGGGTGCGAATGATCATTTCGGATCGAAGCAAAAACGGTTCGACTTCGTCTTCGAGGGTATCGGAAGAAACGCCCATCGTGTGCGCGATGGCTTCGAGTCCTGCCGGGCCACCTTGGAAAACGCGAGATATGGTCTCGAGATATTTTCGGTCTTGTCGATCCAGACCCAGTTCGTCAATACCGAGCATTTCGAGGGCTTTTTTCGTCAGATCTTTATTGATCCGCCCGTCGGATTTGCTCATGGCATAATCGCGCACCCAGAGGAGTCTACCGTTGGCCACGCGGGGTGTTCCTCGGGACCGTTTGGCGATCTCGATCGATGCGTCGTGAGATATTTCCACTCGCAGTTTCTCTGCGTTGCGTTCCAAAATCTTTACCAGATCCTCTTCGTTGTAATAGCTCAGATGTTGTCGAATATGGAATCGATCGCGAAGTGGACCGCTGAGCATACCGGCACGTGTCGTGGCGCCGATGAGTGTAAAGGGTTGTAGTTTCAGATTGAGCGTCCGGGCGTTGACGCCTTCGCCAAGCACGATGTCGACACGAAAGTCCTCCATGGCCGTATAGAGGAACTCTTCGACGGGTTTGGGGAGACGATGGATTTCGTCAATAAACAGAACCGATCGCCGTTGAAGATTCGTCAGATAGGGGAGGATCTCTTTGGGCGCCTTTAAACTTGGACCGCTAGCCATTTCGACATGCACACCCAATTCTTGGGGGATGCATACCGCAAAGGTGGTCTTACCCAGACCAGGAGGACCGTCTAACAAAATGTGACCTAGTGGGTCTTCGCGTTTATTGGCAGCATCGATAGCGATTTTAAGGACTTCCATGACCTCACGCTGGCCGATCATTTCGTCGATGCGTTTAGGCCTTAGAACCGCATCATTCTCGGAACGCGTGGATCCCAACCCGAGCCCCTTGTCGGTGGTTGGCTTATCCGCCTGGTCGCTGTCTGAGTCGTCTATGGTCTCATCGGCGCGACCAGGCCCCTTTGAACCAAGGCCTTGGTCATCGCGATCTTCCTCATCGTTTGGGCCGATTTTCCGCTCGCGTACCATCCCTAAATCCCCCGCTCCCCAACCAAAATCCCTTGGCACCGGTCACCCTAATTGGGTTTTCTTGATTCAGAGTTATGCTTGGAATTGCGGGGGAAGTCAAGGCGAGCCATGGGGCTCTGAGGTGGGTTCAAAGAGCCTAAAATCGCATCGGAAATTGGATCGAATTTCGAAAAAACCTCGTTCCTGGAACTTTTCAGCGTCCAAAATCTCTTTTGATTAATGCTTTTTGGTACTATACTCCGTACTTATCCATACATCGGTGGTGATCGACCCTTTGAAGGGCGATCATCGTTTTCTTGTCAAAATCGAATATTCAACCACCCGGCCACTTGTCAAAAACATGAAGAAGCCAACACAAAGATTAAGCCTTGAGAATTTAGAGTCCCGAAATCTCTGCGCTGCGGACTTAGCTGCGGATCTCCAAGTACCCAGTCCGATGGCTTACATGTCGAGCCAGGTTGCGTTTTACAACGCTGCCAAGCCTGCTGATGTCGATGGTGACGGCTCGGTGAGTCCTATCGATGCCTTGCGATTGATAGATATGCTCAATCGCGTAGGATCGATGGATTTGGCTTCCATTCGTTCCCTGCGGGCGGCTTCTGGGGCTGAAGGGGAAGCCGAACCGATTGGCAACGTGGACACCAACAATGATGGGTCGTTGAATCCCGTCGATGTTCTGATCGTCATCGACGCGCTGAATTCTCCTGAGGGTATTGCTTCGAGCGAAAACCAATGGGTTGAATTCGATGGATCCG
>JAGWZB010000477.1 GCA_018969045.1 Planctomycetota bacterium
AGTCGAGTCTTCCAGAGATTCAGGACTTACAAACCGAGACCGAAGCGACGCTGAGGCTCTACGGAGTGGACGATCCGATGACCGAGAATTTTGGCCGACAATGTTTGATGGCAAGAAGATTTCTTGAGCGAGGTGTCCGTTTTGTCCAAGTGACTCACAGCGATAGCGAAGTGCAATGGGATCAGCATTCGGATTTGTATCTTGGTCATACGAAGAATGCGGCGGAAGTGGACAAACCGATCGCCGGCTTTTTGAGTGACTTGGAGCAAAGAGGCCTGCTCAAAGACACCTTGGTGCTATGGGGTGGTGAGTTTGGTAGGACTCCAACATCGCAGGGCAATGGGCGTGATCATAATCCTCATGGTTTCTGCATGTGGATGGCCGGAGGCGGTGTTCGTGGCGGGTTTGCTTACGGCTCCACCGACGATTACGGATATTATGCATCGGACAAAAAGATGCATGTGCACGACCTTCATGCAACGATTCTGCACATCTTAGGATTGGATCATGAGCGTCTGACTTATCGGTATGCAGGAAGAGATTTCCGATTGACCGATGTATCGGGTCAAGTTGCCAAAGAGATTTTGGCTTAAAGGGTTTTCAAATATTCCAGTAGATCCTCTTTTTGATCTTCCGACAGTTCGTCGGGGTAATCGTGACCTTTTGCCGATTTGCCTTCGATCCGCGTGTCAAAGTACCAGCGGCGTTGGATGCTGCTAAGTTTCTTGGGTATTTCCTCAAGGGACTCGACAACCAATCCCACGTCTTGCTCATCTAAACTCAAGGCGATTCGTCTCCATACGGCAGGGCGTTTTTGTGGATGAAGTAGGTGCCAAAGCGTTGGCACGCTTCCATTGTGCAGGTAAGGTGCCGAGGCCCATATTCCGTCCAGTGGTGGGGCAACATAGCCTGTGACTTGGGTAAACGTGTTTTGCTTGCCGTAGTCTGCAAACCAGCTTTGTCCGTATGCATCACGATGCTTGGGGGTCAATGAGTCCAATCGAACACGATCGGTATTGATGTCATCGATATCGACCATCACCTCAGGGTATTGGGCGAGGTTTCTGTTGGAGGTCTCCGATGGCTGGTAAGAACCATGGCAACGCGAACAATGGTTTTCGAAGACGAGTTTCCCGCGCTGAGCTTTTTCTGCATGGATTTCAAGTGGGTATTTTGGGGGTCTAAGTTCTTCGAGAAATCGGTAAACCTCGCGGAAGTCCTTTTCCCAATAACGAAATTTATCGGGTCCATTCTGACGGACCAGCATGAACTGCATGAGTCCCTTGTGTCCTTTTTGCGCAAATCCGTCGATGTAGAGATGGGACTTACGATAGAAGTGCCACCACGGGGGCGCATCCATATCGTGATGGACCATCGGGGCTGGGATTCGACCCGAGAGTATGTTCAGGTCGGCGTCTCGAAAGTTCATCAAGGCCACACCGAACATCACGGCGTTGCTTGTCCCATTGGATGTCCCTAGTGGCATAACCATCGAGCCAAGGTCCATGTGGGCAAGTGGCTTCCCCAGCTTGAGTTTTGTTTTACGAACTTGCTCGGTCAACGACTCGAGGGCATAAGTGGAATTGGGAGCACCGGGGTAGGTTGTCCCATATAGCGAACCGCCATGGCATGCAAAACAGTTCATCACGTATTGCTCGTTGGGTGTGACGACATACTGCAGTGGACGCTTGGGGTCGCCGGGTCGTGCCGACAATCCGTGCGCCATCCAGGTCGCTTGCCTTGTCCCTTGGGGTAACTCCTGGTCCATAAAGGGCCAATGGTGCTCGAGCGTATCGAGGGACTTCAGCACGTCCTCATCGAAGTCCGATGGGAGGTACACCTTTTGGGTTAGGTGTTCGAAGCCGGCTTTGGCTTTCCAGGACATGGAATTCTCTAAGGCCTGGTATTGATCTTTCAGGTTTTCTTGGATGGCTAGCCGGTTCGGGGTTCGGGCCTGGACAAACGCTTCCAGGGATTGCTCAGGGTCAGCCGACTGGGCTTCCGACTGGGCTAATGATGGGACCAGGATGCACACGGAGAACCAAAGGTAAATTCTGAGCTTTCGCATGCTGAGGTTTTGCTTTCGAGTGGAAATTCCGGTAAGTGCTAGCGGAGTATCATAGCAAACCGCAAAGATCCTAGGCAAATTCAACAAATTGCTTCTTAGGCTTGGGAAGTTTTTGGAATCCAATAGAATGTCCGCTTTGGATTGCAGATGGAAGTTCGTTGGCGCTAGGATACCTGGATCGATGAGAGTTTTAGTCGTTGGAAGTGGTGGGCGGGAACACGCGTTGGCTTGGAAAATCTCTCAGAGTCCTCGTCTGAAGCGATTATGGATTGCACCAGGGAATGCAGGTACAAGCCTCGAGGGGGAGAACGTTGACATTGCATCCGATGACTTATCCGGATTGGTACGATTTGCCAAGAAAGAGTCGGTCGATCTGGTCGTTGTAGGTCCTGAATTGCCTTTGACCCTGGGATTGGTCGACGCTCTGGAGCAGGAAAAAATCCGGGCATTTGGTCCGAGTCGCGCTGCGGCCCAACTCGAAGGCAGCAAAGTTGCATGCAAGCAAGCACTTCGGAAGGCGGATGTTCCGACGGCCGATTACCAGGTCTTCCATGATGCCGATAGCGCGACCCGGTATGTCAAATCCCGTTACCCTGGCGAGCGCGACAAAACCCCACTGGTGGTCAAAGCAGACGGATTGGCAAGTGGCAAAGGGGTGATCGTCTGTTCCCGCCGCGAGCAGGTGCTCGAAGCAATTGATCGTATGGGCAGAAAGAGTGAGTTCGGGAAAGCGAGTCTCCCGATGGTGATCGAGGAGCGGCTTGATGGCCAAGAGGTCAGTGTGCTTGCGATTACCGATGGCCGGACAATTTTGCCTTTGCCACCAGCTCAGGACCATAAAGCGGCCTACGATGGAGACCAAGGTCC
>JAGWZB010000478.1 GCA_018969045.1 Planctomycetota bacterium
GATATCACCTTGTGCGAGTGCAAGTTCCCCTTGTTTTTGAAGAACGGCGGCCGTTCCTGGGCTTTGCTTGAGTTCCTCGATGAGTTCCAATTGGAAGCTGTCGCGAATCGAATAACTGGTCAATTCAAATGGACTAGTGCTCAGGATCTGACCTCCGATCACGGATAAATTTCCAAGTGGTTTTTCGCATTTGGTTTCGGAAGTCACCGTCCCTTGTAGCAAGTCGAGTTCCACGAGACTCTGATTGGAACTTGGCACCAGTAGCTTGGATTCGGAACGGACACACTTGCCCACCACATGCGATCCGCTGGGCATCTCAATCTCAGGCCATGCTGGTTGGCCTGTCCGCAGATCGATTCCCTGAATCTTCTGGGCGTAGACCAGAACGACAAGTTGATTCCAGATGCCGGCCACATAACGGAACGACGAACCATCCTCATGTCCGATTTGCCACAGTTCGGAGCCATCGGTATTCGAGATCCCGTAGACGGCTGTTCCATTCGATGGAGCAAATACACTGACACCCTCATGGACCAACACAGTGGTGTCCAGTGGTCGAGAAAGCATCGGATCGGTCTCCCTTAGATCCATTCCCCCTACGATGTTGAAGGCCGCTCCAGGCATCAAGGCGGAATTCATGGGGTACGCTCTGCTCCATGCCAGTTCTCTTCGATTCAAATCGTATGCCACCAGAAATCCACTGAGCGTCGGGCAAATCACCAAAGAGGAGTCCACGCAAGGACTTAGTCCAAATGCGCGTCTTTGGGGGTCCAGTGCGATCGTTGTGCCTTGGTTGGCAACCAAGGGTTGTTTCCAGTTTAGCTCCCCGGTGGCCGGTGATATAGAAACCAAATAAACTTCGCCGTTGAGTTCGGCCAGGACTAGCAATTCTGACCGCACTGGAATCGGGGCTCCTAGGAACAGGGCACCTTTGAGCTCCTGTGCACTAGATTGATTGACACCACCGCACTCCCAAAGCAATTTTCCTTGCTCGGGAATACTCCAGGCTTGAAGAACGTTATAGGTTCGAATCATCGGGTTTCGATTCAGCCGAACATTGGGGCCGACAGCAAAGCTTTCGCCGACCTCAACGGCCGACGAAACACTCAAACTGAAAACCCGCTTACCATCTGTCGAAATTTGGCTTGTGCAGAAATCACCCCAAACACGTCTGACCAAATAATCCGGGGATGGCAAGCCGAGGGAATAACTATCTCGATTCGAACCTCGATCCAACGCAAAACCAAGCGGTGTCCCGCTGAAGACGATCGGCCAACGTATCTTGCCGGTTTTAGCATCGATGGCCAAGATCCGTTGATCGTAGGTCGGTACAAAGACCAGTCCATCAGCACTCACAGGATGTCTGGTCGGAATCAAATGAGAACGTCTCTCGGAGAGTTGTTTTCGAAGTGTCCGCTCGAGGTTTTCTTTGTGCTGTGCAGATTCGTGCAGGTCGACGCTCCATCGCAGTATTGGAATCGGAATCCCGCCAAAAGTATCAGCGTTTCGATTCAAGCTTCCTCCCTCAAATTGCGGCTGACTGATGCGTCGCGATATCGTTTTGAAGTTTTCTTTCGATAAGCTTTCGATGATCGATTCATTGGTTGTCTTGTCGTTCCATCCAACTTTAGAATCGTTCCATTGAATCGAAACATTTGGGAAGTACTCGCGAACCTGTACCAAAAGCTTCTTGGAGTCAGCGACAGGACTGCAAGTGACTTTGGTAGCGACGGCCAGAACCCCTAACGATTCTCCGAATCTTACCCGCGCCACGGGATCATCGAGCAAACGTTCTAACGTAGTGACCGCTTCGGTAGGGTTGCCTGTAGAGAGCAGTTGCTCGGCAAGCAGTAGGGAGGCATCTCTTCCTGCGTCGGTAAATCCGAATCGACTTGAAAGCTCATACAAGAGTCCTCGGTTGTCGGTCTCTAGTGCCTTTTGGAGTAATTGTTTTGCCTTCACACCGTATCGAAGCTCGACAGCCTGTTTGGCCTCGTCAGGCAACTCTTGGAGCATTTTTTTGGCTTGCCCTAAAACGCTTTTAGGGCCGCTCTTGAGCCGGGATTGGGAAGAGAGAAAGTAATCCTCTCCAAAATTGTCGTTTGAGTCGTTGTCCTCGATTCCAAGAATCTGGCCCAATGCGATGCTTGCCTCTGCCCATTGTTTCTGATCGATCGCTTCCTGTGCATCGCTTAGAAGTGTTTCCACTTCCCGAGGAGCCGCAAGCATCACTCCTTCTGGCATCGAAAAGCGATTTTGGAATTGGGACCAACAGGGCTGAGCGCTGAAGAAAACGGCAGCCGCAAGGAAAAAACCTCGACTTGGAGTCGTTGCTGTTGCGTTAAGTGACAGGTGCATTGATTTTATTCCCTAATTCCCTGGATCTGCTGGTAACTCTCGTCGACCCTTATTCTACCTAATTCAGGGTTTCTTTGAGCCTTAGAGAACAGGCTTTAGCCATCGATTCTTGGTGAAATCAAACCTTCGGCCCCTGCACGGCATTCTCGCAAAAGGAGTTCGAAAACTCTGCCCTCCGACGCTGCAGGACATTCTGGAAAAAGGCGCTCGAGATCTCGGTGGGCTGCAAGTCGCCCACTCCGATACACGGGAACCCCGAAAATCTAGGACGGGCTCAGATCGCCAAATTGACTTCCTAATCAACCACCCAAAACATAGCAAGGTTGCGAGTCTAGGACGCCGCCTCCATCAACGCGGCCACCGCAAGGTGACCAACGGCAATCAGACCCGCTGGACAACCCCAGCGGGTCTTTGCATTTCTACCCAATAAAATCAAAGGGATCGCGAGTTGTCGTTTCGATCCGGGCATCCCAACACGTGACTCACCCTTGGCCGATTTTCGGTCCAAAAGGGCTCTAAATCGCCAAAAGGCTCTAAATCGCGTGACTCACCCCAAACGAGTC
>JAGWZB010000479.1 GCA_018969045.1 Planctomycetota bacterium
TCACGCAAATGCAGATTCCGAAGGACTCCCGGACCCATCCAAGATGGTCAAGATTCGGATGTTCGTTGGTGTCAAGGCTAGTACCGAAGCCTTGGGCCTACAAGAGCCGTTCATGATCTGGCTCAAGGCTGCTTTTGTTGTGGCCTTGGTCGTTGCAAGCCCTGGGATTTTTTATCACCTCTGGGAGTTTATCTCCGCAGGACTCTATCCCCACGAACGCAGATACGTATATTTCTTTCTGCCGACAAGCCTGATTCTGTTTTGGTCGGGTGCCTGTCTGGCTTTCTTCGTTATCTTTCAACTGGTGATTGACTTCCTTTTGGATTTCAACGCCAGCATGGGTATCGGAGCCTCACCTCGATTGACCGAATACATGTCCTTTGCTCTGTTTCTTCCCTTGGGCTTTGGAATCGCTTTTCAATTGCCTTTGGCAATGCTCGTCCTAGAACGACTTGGAGTCTTCTCGGTTCAGACTTATTTGAGCCAGTGGCGGATCGCTGTGCTTGCGATCGCATTTATCTCGATGATCTTAACTCCAGCGGATATCGCAAGCTTCATCGGGATGGGGGTTCCGCTAGTAGCGCTCTATTTTCTAGGAGTGGCGATGTGCCATTACTTGCCACGCGCAGCAATGCAAACCCCAGCTTCAGGCGAACCCCGTTAGAGTGGATTGGCGATGAATCTCCAAGACCCAGCCAAACTGTTTCGCGAGTTTCCTTTATCGGTCCGCATCGCGCAGCGCTGTTGGATCACCGCCCTTGCCATACCCCTTTTCTCATTCAAGGTTCTTGCCAAAATGAAAATACCTTGGGTGGTTCAAACCATTCTTGGTGCCGCAGGGATTTTTGCTTTGGTGGGCTTTCTTGCAACCTGCTGGGTCGTCGCACGATACCCTTACATCGGGATGGTCGATGCAGCTGACGGTGACCTTTATTCAAAGTACATCGAAAAGATATCGATGTTTTTGAAAAAATTCTTAGGCCTGCTTCTAGCCATCGGACTTGGACTGAGTCTCTTTGCTCCCATGCGTGATGGAAACATCACAGGAGCCGAACTGCTGTGGCTCTCTTACGGCGGTTGCACCCTGGTCTTTGTTCTTTTTGTTTTGCTGCGGTACAACCGGTTTGATCACCCCGCTGTTGCAACGCTGCTGCGTTGCTCGATGGGGCTTGGAATCCTCTTGTTTCCGCTTTTTCTACCGGCGATCATCATCGGCTCGTCCCGAGCCAAGAGGCTTTTGAGCCAAGCTCAAGAGGAACTCACCAGTTGAAATCAAATCGCATCGCAAGCAGATCCGAAACAGTCGGACCATAGACCGCCTGGGAACTGGTGATCGGATGGATCCAATCGAACATCCAACGCGTCCGATCGCTCCAGTACCAGTTGAATCCTACGGTAATATCATTGTACTGGCCAGCATTGAGCTGATTCATGTCCAGGTGCGACCAGCGACTCTTGAGCTCCAATGCTCCCGGGCGAAACTCGCCTTGCTTGAACCTGAAATTCTCAAAAGGAGCATTTCTCCCAAACTGCGCACCGTGCTGACCAAAACGCTCAAAAGATCTGCTCTCCCCAGTGACAAACCAACTCGTGTGAACATAGGCACCTGACAGGTAAGAACTCTGGCCACTGAGCATCTGAACCGTTCCCAAGAAGGCCTCGGACTGAATCGCAAAACGCCCCAAAACAATCGCACCTTCGACGTTCCCAGACGTGTATGAGTCGGCTTTGATCAAACCCGAATCGATCAACCTAGGTCCCTCGGAAACTTGAGGACGAGTGCGTATGCGTATCCGATCGTCGTTGTCATCGGTAAATAGAACCCCCAATCCAGTATGGATCAATCGCCGCGACTTGGGCTGATCGTTGTCATAAGGTAGCCATGTCAATCGACCGCTGACCCGATAACCTTGATTATCGTCCAAGCGTTTCTTGAACCCTTCACTGATGCTGTCAAAAAAACAACCGGTGGTCCAAGTCAATCTTTCGTCCTGCGAACTATTGTAAAAAGCAAACCCTACTTCCCGATCTGCCGCAAACACGGTCTGTGTAGGAATGGATCTCTCCAGAAAAATGTTGTTCGTGTCGTTGGTCACCTGCTCGAGACTGTAAGGAACAAAAAAATTACCTACCCGCAAACGTCCCAAATAAGGGATCTGGTTCATCGAGAAATAGGCATCTTTGACCTGCGGTGTAAGATTCGTTTCGGCTGGTACATCCCCAAACGGCTCGGGCTCAAGTGTCATCTGCAAACGAAAATCGCACACCTCGTACCCAGTGCCATCTGCAACCAACCGAAGTCGTCTAAAGTTAAAGTAATTATTCGCGTTGGGAATCGACTCAGGCGCGTTTGCCCAAAGCACATAGTCCATCTGCACATGACCACCAAGCTTGACGTTCCATTTCTCAGGATCCTCTTTGGGTGGTTTATCCCCCGGCTTTGAATCCAACGCAGCCCCCAGGGATGGCTTCTGGGAAACCGATTCCAATTCGGCTTTTTGATCCAAACTCTGAGCCGAACTCCAAGAGTCCATAGCCACCAGCAGGCCACACACACCCAATAAACAACCCACCAGGCTCTTGACCCGATGCGCAAGTCGGTTCATCTGGTCAAACCAAAGACCATAGGAGTTTGCTAGCATTCGATTCCGAGGCAATTCCAATTCCTAAGACCCGACAGATTGCGCCCTTGCAGCACAAACGGTTTCCAACTGCTGGTTGTCTCTTCGTCAATCGGAACGATTTGCCCAGAACTAAAACTTTGACTCCCGGAAAAAAGCTAGTTGAATCAGGAAAATTCAAACACCGCCAGCAACAAGTAGCTCTTCGAATTCAGGATTACACGCGTAAAAAGATCTTCTGACGTTCAAGACTTCGTAGAAACAACCACGTAATCCAACAGAACAG
>JAGWZB010000480.1 GCA_018969045.1 Planctomycetota bacterium
GCTCAAAAACGAAATTTTCGTTTTGCCTTCAAATCAATTTTAAAACCCCTTACTCCGGGGTCTGTCCCCGTCCTAGCAGCAAAAATATCGGGGTCTGTCCCCGTTAAGGCGTGGGGACAGTCCCTGTTTTTTAGACCCCGATCTTTCGTAAAAAGCAGAGAGAAATTTCGAATCCCCGTCGTCTAGTTCCAAGATAAAACGACTTTACCCGAATTGCCTTGCTGCATGACTTCAAACCCTTTCTCAAACTCGGTGTAGTGATAGCGGTGCGTAATCACCGGTGAGATATCCAACCCGCTTTCGAGCATCACCGTCATCTTATACCAAGTCTCATACATCTCTCGCCCGTAAATCCCCTGGATGTTGAGCATGTTGAAAACCACGATGTTCCAATCGATCGCTATGGGTTCCGAAGGAATTCCCAACATAGCGATCTTGCCTCCATGACACATCGCATCAAGCATCGAACGAAACGCAACCGGGGATCCAGACATCTCTAAGCCGACATCAAATCCCTCCTTCATCCCCAATTGCTTCATTGCATCTTGAATCGTTGATTCTCTGGGATTGATCGCCAATGTCGCCCCCATGGTCTTGGCCAAATTCAATCGATAGGGATTCAAGTCGGTCACGACCACATGCCTTGCACCCGCATGTTTCGCAACGGCAGTAGCCATCAGTCCAATCGGCCCAGCACCTGTAATCAATACATCCTCTCCCAAACACTCAAACCGCAATGCCGTATGAACCGCATTTCCAAATGGATCAAAGATTGCCGCAATGTCCTTGTCAACCCCATCATGATGATGCCAAACATTGGTCATCGGTACGGCTATGTACTCGGCGAATGCCCCGGTTCTATTGACCCCTATCCCTTGAGTGTCCTTGCACAAATGCCGTCGGCCAGCCAGGCAGTTCCGACATCGGCCACAGACAACATGCCCTTCTCCTGAGACTACATCCCCCGCGAAGAAATCTTTCACGTTCGATCCGACCTGCACGATCGTTCCCACAAACTCGTGACCGACAACCATCGGAACCGGTATTGTCTTTTGCGCCCACGCATCCCAGTTGTAAATATGCAAATCCGTACCACAAATGCCCGTTTTCTCAATTTTGATAAGGCAATCATTGATTCCAACCTCAGGAAACGGAACGTCCTGAAGCTCAAGTCCGACTCCCCGATGGTGTTTCACGAGTGCTTTCATTTTGGAAATCCGTCGTCCCAGGGACGTCTTGATTAGACTAAGAAATTTTGGAAGGAAGAACTGCCGATGGAGTAAAAACCCGGTATGATTAGCATTCCGGATGCGACAGTGCGTCTGGACCCTGACGCAGTCAAAATCGTATGCGATGAACGGACAGCCTGTCTATCCCTCACTCCCCGACAACCTAGTCGATAGCTTGTTGGCCCAACTCATGGCCAGTTACGCTACACCGATCAGCTACACCATCACCGAACCTCCCTCCTGGGTAGTTCTTTCTGTCTTCTCGTTGATCGGATTATTCGTCGTCTTCCAACGATTCTGGTCCCTTCGCAACCTGGACATTCTGCTAGTCTTGGCTTTCATCCCCGGCTTTATGCTCGTGTACGAAGGACAGCACGGCTCCGATAATCGAATCACCAGTGCGGACCTAGGCGATTCTACTAAGGACTCTACAGACCTAGACCCAACGCTTGCACAAAACCAAATCCATACTCCGGTTCCCGAATCTGCAAAAATCGTCCAAGCCAATCCTCTGCCCATGCCCGCAAACACCAAGCTGTATTGGGGATATTTGTTCTTGTTGGTTTGCTCCGGACTCTTGGCTCTCCGCATGCTCTGGGACACTGGAATCGTTCGTCGCCCTCTGCTTGAACCTAATCTAAATAGTGGCGGTATGCTGTTTATAGGAATTGGACTTCTGATTTTCCTAATTATCAACATTGCTCTGAGTACACCACGTCCCAGACCCCTGGGTGTGCCTAACACAGGACTTGTCAGCGGCGCCGGACCCGGAAACGTTCTGATCCGTTCTATCCCCAGCATCGAGACCATGCAATCGGCCCGCGATTCCGAAAGTCGATCCGGCGTAACTACCGTTGAAGTCGCTCCAGCACACCCAAAACCGCTGGATACTTTACTCCCAAGAATCCTGGCTATCGGTGCTAATTTAATTTTAATCGCCTCGATCGTCGGGATCGGATATTGGCACTTCGGTAGCTTCAACACCGGAGTTGGAACCGCGACTTTGTATCTGCTGCTACCCTACACCGCACATACCGCTGGCAGTGTCGATCACGTTGTTCCTGGCTCTCTGCTTCTTTTAGCCTTGCTGATGTATCGCCAGCCGTTCCTGGCAGGCCTTTTCCTGGGACTGGCAGCTGGTGTTGTTTATTACCCGTTCTTTTTGCTTCCACTGTGGTGCAGTTTCTATTGGCAACGTGGCGTTCGCCGATTCGCCCTCGGGTTTGCTTTCTCTCTAGCCGTGCTCATTCTGGCCGTAGCCCTTTCTCGCCAAGGAGATTTTCTCGTCAACTTGGGCTACATGTTTGGCGTCAAACAGGTGGAAATGAGAGAGCTTGGTGGTATCTGGGGATTAGGCTGGCATCCCATAGTCCGTATCCCAATCATTGTGGTGTTTGTAATCCTAAGTATGTCCTTCGTTGTTTGGCCCGCCCAAAAGAACTTAGCCACGTTGATGAGTTGTTCTGCCGCGCTAATGGCCGCCGCGCAATTCTGGCACGGCTTTGGTGGCGGACTCTTTCTGGCCTGGTTTTTACCCTTTGCAATCCTGACGATTTTCCGCCCCAATTTGGACTACTGTGTCGCCTTGGAAGTCGTACGCCCTTGGCCAAGACGATCGAAGTTGCCAAAGAAACTCCAAAGCGAAACTCAAACACTTGCCGCTTAGTA
>JAGWZB010000058.1 GCA_018969045.1 Planctomycetota bacterium
TTTCGCACTATTGGGACGACGGTGACAAGGAAATCCAACGCGGATACATGCCCAACCCGCAAGGTTTGCAAGGGATGAAATTGCAACGCTCCGCCGATGATAAGAATGAATTGGTGTTTCAATGGATCGGAAAACAAAACAGTTTGGTCAGTTCCGTCGCCAAGAAGTGGGGCGTGGAGTTGGAGGATACCGAAGCGTTTTTGACCGATTTATGGAACTATCTGGCCGATCCGGAGATCGGGATCTTGAAACCGGTCGTTTTGAGACGATCGAAGGGCAGTCCGATAGCGCACTGTTCGGGGACGTATCAGATCGATTCGACCAAGATCCGTATTTCTGCCAACACCGGCTACTACCAATGCAACCAGTGCCGGCGCAAAGCGACACGCCGTCCCCCACGCGATCGCTGCATGGCTTGGCAGTGCAATGGCACTGTGTCTTACGTCCAAGAGGATCCAGACAATTACAACTTGCAGTTGCTCGATCAGCGTTATGCGATGCTCAATCCCGAAGAGCACACCGCAATGGTTCCACAAGAGCATCGAGAGCGGATCGAAAATTGGTTCAAAGGTTCCGGAGATCAGGTCAATGTGCTGGTTTGTACACCCACGCTGGAGCTTGGTGTCGATATCGGGCAACTCGACTCGGTTCTGCTTCGCAACGTACCACCTCTGCCTGCCAATTATTGGCAGCGAGCAGGTCGTGCCGGACGGCGCAATCGCATGGCTGTCAATGTTACTTATTGTCGAACCACTTCTCATGATCGATCTTATTACAACGATCCCCTTCGAATGCTTGCCGGACGTGTCGATCCCCCTGCATTCAATATGCGGAACGATTTGCTGATCTCCAAGCATGTGCATGCATCGGTGCTCACTCGACTGTACCAGTTGGCATACAACCCAGCTTCACCGTTGCCTCAGTTGGAGCGAGACCATATTGCTCGCACGATCGAATTGGCGTTTCCGCAGCGGCTCAAAACCTATCTGTTTGAATCCGACGGCGAGTTGCGGACGACCCCATACAACCTGCAACCCTTCACGGCGTTGATCCAACGCTACAGAGAAGACTTGATGCGCTACATGGAAAGGATCTTCCAGCCAGGTTGGCCTGCAACCGACTCGGATGCGACGAGCAATAAGGTGCTGGCGACGCATATCGAGTCGATGCCTGGAGAGCTGGAGAAGGTGCTAAAGCGACTACGAAAACGGCTTCAGTGGGCCCTCAAAGAGATCCAGCGACTCAGCGCCCGCAGAGAGAAGATCGGTACACTCGATGCAGAAGACGACGCGCACTTCAAGCGGTGCGATCAGACGGTTAAGCGTCTGAAGGGGACCTCACGATCTCGCCGAAGCACCGCACAAGGGGTCGATGACAACAACACGTTTAGTTTGCTGGCCACCGAAGGATTCTTGCCAGGCTACGGGTTGGATACCGGGACGGTGGTCGGTTTTGCTGAGGTTCCTCCCGGTCAGTTCGGATCGAGCGATTTTTCGCTCCCGCGGCCCACGGGGCTAGCTGTCCGCGAGTACGTCCCCGGAAACCTCATCTACGCCAACGGCAATCGATTCGTCGCTCGGCGGTTCCATCATGAGCTCGACGAGGATCGCAGCGAGCGTCCGTTGTACGAGGTCAACATTGACCGACAAGCTCTATCGCAACTACCGTTGACTGCCATCACCGGCTCGATGACATCCAAGACCATCAAAGCGTTACCAGTTTGCGACGTCGATTTGGTCCATGCATCGCAGATCACGGATGAAGAAGAAAATCGATTCCAGATGGCAGTGGCTGCATATGGCATTGAGCAAGGCAAACACAACGGTGGGACGCAATACGAGTGGGGAGGCCAGGTCGTAAGTTTGCGGCGTGGAGTCCAATTCCGAATTGTCAATGTCGGTTCGTCGCAGTTGATCGACCGATCGGAGCCCGAGCTTGGGTATCCCGTGTGCGATATTTGCGGCTATAGCGTTTCTCCACTATCGTCGGCTGCGCAAATCAGCCAGTTTCGAACGAGCCATCTCGATCGGTGCGGGAAAACTCCAGAGAACATAGGTTTTTATGCTGACGTGGTTGCCGATGCGTTGCGACTTCATGATCTGCCGGATAGCACGGCGGTTTATAGTGTTTTAGACGCTTTACGCATGGCGGCCACTCAGGAGCTGGACATGCACATGGAGGATTTGCAATTGCTTGTTATCGGTGCGGTCGACCGCGATGAGGTGCAAGCTTTGTTGTGGGATCCGATGCCGGGAGGATCAGGGCTCTTGCAGCAGATGATCCAACATTTTGATCGAATCGTCAGGATTGCCATGCAGATCGTCAGCGAGTGTCCTTCGGATTGCATGAGTTCCTGCAACGATTGTTTGCAAACGTTCCGAAACAGTTTCTATCACAAGTACCTCGACCGGCATCAGGCCAGAGCATTTTTGGAAAAGCATGGAGGGCACATGCTCGTGCTCCATCCGATCCCAGCGACGCTCAACGTAGTCGATCCGAAACCTGACGACAAACAACCGGTGAATCAAGCTGAGGATCGACTCAAAGCGATGCTTACGAAAGCCGGATTGAGCGGTGGCATCTTTCAGCAGCAAATACGATTCAACCAGAAGATCGATTTAGGGCATCAAATCGGTAGCACGACGCCTGATGTATTCTTCCAAGGGGATGAGGACGATCCCGAGGACCGAGGCATGTGCATCTATCTCGATGGGCTCAGTGAGCACATCCATGGAAACAGTCAAACGGCGAGCAAAGACCGCGAGATCCGGGACTGGCTAAGGAGCCATGGCTATCAAGTCATAGTGATCACTTACGTGGAGTTATCGGATGAAAACGCAATGCGGGCAGCTTTTCGTCGGTTGGCCAAATACCTTTCGGGTCGCGAATTGGCCGACAAGGTGGGAAATGATCAGAGTTGGTTTGATGCGTAGCGATTTGAAAGCTCACTTTAAAACGTTCATTTCCTGGTGCAGCGCAAGTTTGCGAATCCTGCTGCTTCCCCTCATCCCCCCGTCAAAGCCCAATGAGAACGGTGGTCTCTTTAATTATCCGTTCCCAAAAGGCTAGTTACCCGGGGAAAGCGGGAGATCCAAACGCTCCCAACTTGGGAACGTTTGACTTTCTTCACCCACAAATTCACTGGAAGTGCCGTTCTAAAAGCACCCTGAGATGGGGTCACAAATACTGCCAGATGCGACCACCTTACTAGTCCGCTGGTCCCGCAATCAGCCACCGATCGATGGTTGCTCCCGGTCAATAGACCTAAAGCGTCATTAGCAGGTCAGACAACTCTTGGGCAAAAGGGAAATTCAGATTGCTTAAAAAAAGCTAATTTTCAGGCTTGACTCCTAAATCCATCGAAATAGTCTTCGCCTTGAACGGTTTCTTTTTCCATGATTGTGCGTGTGAGCAACTAAGACCATGTTGAACTTCTCTACGATCAATTCCAATCTAGTTCGCTTGATGCGAGGATTCCAGGTGGCGTGGCACTTGCGGTATCCTTTGATTTTGCTGGCTATCTTGATAGCAGTCCCCTGCTCCATCTTCGTGATTCCCCGTTTTGTGGAAACGGCTCTGGTTGCAAACACCACTTGGCAAATTGGATCTCTTGTATTCATCTGCCTAACAGCCGCATCGCTGGCAATCTTTCAAATCTCGTATTTAGTCAATTCAAGCCCATTTCGAAAACTAGGTGAGGAATGGGATCCTTCTCAGCCTGTAGAGTACATAATAGACTCCCTTACGGCATCTAAACCCCATGCCACTGCCGATCACTCCGCAGTAAAAACCCAATGGAATTGGAAATCGCCTCACACCTTCGTGTTGCTCTTTGTCGGCATTTTTCCAGCTTCGATCTGTTTCATCAATAGTAGTCAACATAGTATCCCCCAAGCTGCATACGATGTTTTCAATGATGAATCACCCGTATCCTTTTACAATTTCCTCCTCGGATTAGCCTCCGGGTTCGTCGCCTACTTGGTCATGCTCCAAGTGATGGCGTCGATACAGTCTCTATTCATCCAAGACGAGGTTGAAACCAACACCTCTGTTTCTCCTCTATTTAAGCACCATCCTGTAAGTGCGCTATTACCGATTAAGTTATGGAAGCACAAACAAAATTACATCCGTCAAATCCTAGAAAAGATTGGCGAGAAAAAGCGTCACAGGACTGAAGCTTACCTTTGGATCGCGGTCATCGTGTTTCTGTATCTCGGGGTGCTCTTCATGACCTCCGGTGACGAGGTTATCGATTCCGAACACGACTTCACCGTGCTTTTCTACTTGATCGTGTGGATTTTGCTGATCGAAGTTGTTTTCTCGGCGTTCGCGTATGTATTCGATAAATTCAATTTACCCTTCTTCATCCTGGTTCTCTTAGCCTTTTTCTTATCCCCAAAACTGTACCCATTCGGACACCAATTCCAGACTTTCGTCTTTGATAAATCGAAGGTTTCAGGGACCGCCCCGCAAACCGTCTCCGGGCGGGAAAGCATCAAAGACACCCCTCTTAAAATCATCGTTCTGGCACCGGGGGGAGGGATCCACGCAGCAGCCTGGACAGGCACCGTTCTTGCTGGTCTACATGAAAGATACCCAGACGAATTCGCCAAATCGTTGTACTTGGTCAGCGCTGTCTCAGGTGGTTCGGTCGGTGCCATGAACTACATCTATAATTTCGAATCCTTGGTTTCCAACAGCCCTGAAAAAAATGACTCATCTACCCCAACCATAGTCGCCGACTACCGAGCGGAGGTGTACGAGAGCGCTCTCAACAAGGTTCGACGACGATCCTCTACATCCTCCTTGGAGTCTATTTTTTGGGGGATCACCTATCCCGATACGGCACGAATATTTCTACCCTGGATTATCAACAACGATCGTGGAGATGTTCAAGAAACTGTCTTCAAGAGCCGGTTGGACAACGAAAATCCAACTCTAATGCAATGGCATGAAAAAGCCAAGGCAGGGAGAATGCCTTATGTGGTTTTCAATGCGACCGAAGCCGAGACAGGGAAGCGCGTCCTTTTTTCGACGTTGCCACGTCCATACCCCAACGACGACCAGGACATCCGAAACAATTACCATAGCAGTTATTGGAAGCCCAAGGACTTCCTTCTCTTATCGGACAATCGAATTGACATTCCCATCAGTACTGCAGTTCGACTTTCCGCCACCTTCCCATACATTAGCCCAGCTTCCAAGCCAAAAAAGGATTCAGGTGTCGAACTTGGACACGTCGTCGATGGTGGATATGCCGACAACGAAGGAATCCTTACTGCAATTGAAGAAATAAACCGACTCTTATTCAACAAAAAAGCATCCAAACAATCGCGTACAGAAAAGATCATTTTCATCCGTATCGATCATGGCATGACCGGTACGGCCGAATTCAATGATTCTCAAACCATCGCGAATTCCAGCGGGATCGGCTATTCCATACTCGGGCCGGTGCTTGCCGCTTTCAACGTAAGAGATACTTCTCAGCAAGAACGTAGTGAAGTAGAACTCGAGATCCTGCGAAAGAATATGAACCAAGGTGGTGATCCATCGAATCCTAAGGATCCGAAAATCAAGTTTGTCGAGGTAAGCCTGAGATTTCAAGACAACGGGAGCTTGAAAGTGCCACCCCTAAACTGGAAGCTTCTTCCAGATCAAAGGATTCTCTATACCACTGCATGGAAGGAATTGATCAAAGATTCGTACAGTCCCGAGGAAAAGAGGCGTAAAGAGCACACCGGTATTCGAGTTCTTGATGAACTTCTCAAAAAAGACTTTTTATCCGATCGTGGTTTTTCCCCCTGGGAATAAAGCTTTGGCACAGAGAAACTAGGGGAACAGCCAAACAGCCAAGCGATTGGGACCATCGCCCGACGGGAGTGGGAAACCGCTATCACAGAGTCGATAAGAATTGCTCCGCGTTGCGGTGGTGCTCTTGGAGTTTTTGGCCCATGCGGTCCACCTGGCTGACCATCACCTTCATCCTAGGGTTGCGACTGAAAAACTCCCGATGATTCGATACAAAACGCCAATACAGCCCATCCCAAACCGCCGCCCAAGCACCCTTCTTGTAGTCGCTCATCTTCAACACGTAACTCGATCCGCTAATGTATGGCTTGGTCGTGATCAACCCCCCGTCAGCATGCTGGCTCATCCCATACACGTTGGGAACCATCACCCAATCGTAAGCGTCCACGAAAAGCTCCATGAACCAGCGATAAATCGCATCGGGATGAAATTCACAAAGCAACATAAAATTCCCCAAAATCATCAACCTCTCGATGTGATGGCAATACCCATACTTGAGCACCCGGCGTATCGTCTGATCCACCGGCTCTATCCCCGTCGTCCCATCGTAAAAAGATCTCGGTAACTCCCGAGCATGCCCCCAGTAATTCCGCGTCCGTTGCTGGGTCCCTAACTTGCGATATACCAATCGCATGTACTCGCGCCAACCTATCACCTGCCTTACAAATCCCTCTAGCGAATTCATCGGCACCCTGCCCCTCTGCCCCGCCTTGAGCACCGCTTCAACCACCTCCTCAGGAGATATCAGTCCCACGTTGAGCATCGGGGTGATCACGCTATGGTACAAAAAGACATGCTCGCGACTGATGGAGTCTTCGTAGTCGCCAAACAAACCAAACCGCTGCGCCAAGAAACTCTTAAGATGCCTCTGGCATCCCTGCGCACTGGTCGGATACCACAACGGTTCAGGATCCCCATAAGCCTCCGAGAAATGCTTGCCGATATACTTGGATGCCTCTTTGCTATAAGCATCCTCTGCGGCCAGTTCGCACTCGGGTGGCTCATGCCCCGCAGGCAATCGCTTGCGATTCTCCGTATCAAAACTCCATTTCCCACCCTGAGGCCTCTGGTCTTGCTCAAGCAACACCCCCAAGCGTTTGCGCTGCTCGATGTAAAAGTTCGTAAAGAAGAGCTTTTTCTTAGTCCCGACGAATTCCTCGATGTCTTGTACCGAGGTCAAAAAGTGCGGATCGGGCTGGACCGCTAACTCGATTTGATGCCGCCGGCAGCCCGCACCAAGTCGCAAAAGCAAGTTATGGTCCTCTGGATCCATCGCTCTGAGCGAATGGACCTTGTCTGCCTCAAGGCGACTTCCAAGTTCCCCCGTATGCTCGATCTCCATCGCATCGATGTAGTGGACTGTCTTGCCCTGCTCCTTCAAGCCATCCGCATAGCGCTTCATCGAAGCCCGATGCAGCATGAGCTTCTGGCGACAGAATCGATACTGCCGAAATAGCAAAGGGTCCTCGACGACATAGACATGCTTGATCCCCAAGAGCCATCGGGTATCTGGAAACAACTGATGGGGATAAACCACCGCTGCTTGCGTCGTTTTGGCTTTCACGTTGCTTTCGCCTTCCAAGCTTGGCGATCTTCCAGTTCCGCGTACCGTTGCAAATAGCCTTTGACCGAAAACTTGGAACGAGTCGACTCGCTGGTCATGTACCGGATCTTGCCAAAGATCTCGCGCTCAGGCCCCCAAGCCCGATCGTATCGGCCTAGCACCCAGAAGATTCCACTGTAAGAATTCGGATCGCGGCCATCCAACGCATACTTGTTGTTCAAATGGATCATCACCTCGAGGGCCTCCTGGGGACTTTGTGTCCAATGCAAGATTTTCTTGCCCCAAAGCATCCTTAAATAATTATGAATGCGACCTTCGACAACCAACTGACGCTGGGCCGCATTCCAAAGCGAATCATGGGTCCGAGCCGATTCGAACTCCTCCAGGGTGTACACATAAGGCCGCTTGTCTTTGGCGTGATCTTTGAGCGTCTTTTTCGCCCAGTCCGGAAGCGAATCGTAGCGGTCGTAGTTGTCTTGGCGAGCACACATGTTGAAACCTATCTCACGCCAGGTCATCAACTGATCCATGAACGCTTCGGCATTGACTCCCAAGTTCCAAAATCCATTCATCTTGCCGTTGGGCTTGCTAATGTCCGAAAACGACCATCCCGAAACGCTCGATACGATGGCATGAAATACCTCATGGGCACTGATATGCCCAAAGTGTAGATGGGCGCTGAGCGAACTGGATCCGTACTGATCGGGCTCATTGCGAGCATGGTCGTAATCCCCAAGTTTCCTCTTCGCAAAGTCGCTTAGCAACCGAATTGCTTCGACCCGCCCCCCTTTGGTTGGTGCCGCGGTGACACTGTGGTCGATATCCAGCTTGCTCAGATCGTAGTTTTGAAGCTCTTTGCCAGAGAGAAACATCCATCGCTTGGTGATCGACTCTGGTAGCTTCTTGAGTCTGGGCAATTGGACACCGCGTAAAGGGTTTTGGTGCGGAAAGATCGGGCTCTCTCGGGCGATCTCCTTTTGCATGTAACGACGGTAGGAGTGGGCGACCGTGAAGGTTCGATCCGCACCGTGGATCGGTAGAATCCCGTTGCTATCGACCAATTCCACCGCGCACTTCCATTGGCTGACGATCCTCTTGTAGAGCTTGGGATGAAAGAAACATGGGAAATCGTCGGTGATGACTACACACGCTTGCTTGCCAAGCGTTTCGATCAGTCCGCTGCCGTCCCCTTTTTCAGGTTCCACGTAAGCCAGATACGTTAGCGGCAACTCCTGGGCAGCTTGTAGGTTGTCGAGCATTCCATCGAGGACAAAACGATGGAATCGGTCCGAAGCCCATCGATAGCCGATGCGCAGTCCCTCAAGCACTATAAGCGGTTTGTTCCAAGCCACCGCCAATTCCGTGGCTCTTTGCAAGGCAAAGTTCGATTCGAGTCGCCGGTACGCAGTCATCCAGTACAAAACATACTGACCCTCGGGATTGGCAGCGTGCTCGGTGGCAGCTTGGACTCGGACCGAAGGTGTGTTGGCGATTGGGGGCACGATGGATGGCTCAAGGTTGGATGGCTCACGGCAGACCTCGGCCTATTGTAACACATCGGCCAGAGGGGCTTTGAAAATCAGCCTCGAAGCCGTTGCAGATGCGCTGCTTGAACTCGAGCACCACCGGCTATCGCAATCGGACCACACGATCTGCGACGACTTGTTTGGCATTCAAATTCGGTAGAAAACCTTGAGGTCCAAACACCGTCACGGGCTGCTGAACGTATCGACGCAGGTTCAGCCCTGTGGTTGGTCGCACGTAAGCTTTGACGTTTCCAAGGTCATCGGTCAACGCAAATTCCGGTTGTCCAGCAAGCGAAGTGTGAACCGCCACCAACCAACCTGACATCTCCGATTCCGACGCGGGACTACGCAAGGCCACTGCGTCGGAAAAGTTCGTCGGGCCCTGAAGTGGTGTCATCGACGATCGTTGTCTGACCGATTCAAATCGTTCGATTCGATCCAGGAGCAATCGAGCCTCCCCTCGCATCAACGGGGTTTCCCCCCGCTCGATCCACATCTTGGCAGAGTCCCTCAGTGGAGCCAAGTTCCACTGTTCAGCAGGTCGACTCACGATCACCGAAAGCTGCGTCAGTGCATCCTGTATTTGAGGTGTTTGGAAGGCTTCCAGTTCCCCTTCCGACGGACGATTCTGTGGATAGCTATCCATCGGTGGTGCTCCAGCGCTGGCCGCCAGGGGGGCTGAATTGTAGGGAGCAAACGAAGCTGTGGAAACATCTGGATCATCGTCCTGACGCAGCGGACTTGGGCGGTCCGCGAAACTCTCTTGCGGGGCGTACTGGAAGTCGGAGTATCTACGTTGGGAATAACGGCCCGATGGACGGGGGAGATTTTCGACAAGGGCTTGAGATCCCGACGGAATGCTGGCCGCAGAAGGTATCGCAGCGGTTCTACTTGAAAATGGAATTCGCGAAACTGGACCAGGCGCCGTTGCAGGGGGCATGCGACCTTGTTGCGGATGCCCTTGGATGTTGCTTGGATCGACCAAGCTCAATCCAAAGATACCCAGGATATGATTCATCGAATCGGTTTGCTCAGGACCAACCTGCCGCTGGTGAATCAACTGCCAAGGATCGTTGCCAGCAGGAGCGGCCCGGCCCGTAGGTGGCTGAGCAGCAGGAAGCGGAGCAGCCGGAGACTGACTTCTTGTGCGTGGATTGCCTGAGGCCATCGATTTTGCCGGTGGTCTTGTTGCCGAGGAGGACTTGGCCGACGGAATCTGCTTAGAACCCTTGGGTGCATTGGCCAAGATTGAGGACTGGGCCTTTTGCTGCTCGCGCTGAATCTCTTGTTGAACTCGCTGGGTTTGCTCGTCTTCGTCGCTCCAAGCCAGCTCGGATTTGCTCGATGGAACGCTGCGTGGTTGAGGTTGGCCAGGTTCTTGGTAGGCCGCTTGAGCGACCTGACTTGGTGATGCGTTGGATTTGGATTCTGAAGGCAGTTCAGGATCTTTGGCCACCGGAGTCACACCGATCATTGAGGATTTGATCCAGCGAAACTCACCTTGTGGGGGTGCAATTTTGAACCAGAGTTTTTTCTGGTCCGACTGCCCGCGATAGGCTTCGCCCAGGATGGCCACCGACTGAGTCTTGACTAGCTCGGTTTGGAAAAGAAGCTTTTCGCTTTTGACCGTATCGGATCCGACCCATGCTGGGACACTCTCTGCGGAGACTTCGGCGACTCGACCACCGGGCAACAGATACACCGCGTCGGCTTGGACCCAATTGTGGCTACCCGAGGGTGGCCGAATACCTGACCAACCATCGTCGGTTTGGACGTAGACTTCGACGGCCGTACCTTTGACCAGCGTCTCAGTGGGGTAGTACTCGGCACCTGGGCCGCATCGAACGATGGCCCGAGGGACATGCACAAAGCGTTGATGGTCCTTTTCGATCACTTGCATCGAAACCGGCTTGGCAGTTTTACTTGGGGCCTGTACTGGGGGCTCTGTCGGCTCGATCGAAGCTCCTGCTTTCTCAACTGGCTTTTTCGAAGGTGGCTTATTGGATGGGGGAAGGGGTGCGTTTGCTTTTGGCGATTTTTTCGATGGACCGGACTCCAGTTTCCATTGAGCATGTGACGTTCGGGTTGGAATTGCGATGGCACTTAGGGTGATCGCAACGACAGCCACGCAATTCATTCCGAATCCGACAAGGGGGCCTTTGGGGCCAGTGGTCAAGTAGGTGATTGGCTCGGACATTCTCTATGGGATCCTCTATGGAAGGTTCAACGTTTTTGAGTCTGAGAATTGGATTCGGATTGGGTGGCCAATTCCTGGAGTGCCAGGATGGCTTCGATGGTCTCGTCGGCCTGTCGCTGTTGCTCTGGGGTCAGCCCCTTGTCGCTTTGGACCACTGGAGTTTTTCCCTCTTGCCATGGCAGCAGTCCGGATTGGAACAGTCCGTATCCGACCAAGCCCACTAGTCCGACTGCAAGGAAAGAGGCAAGCAGGTTGACGGTCGAGCGAGGGTTGGATTTCTGGGTGCTTGAAGCGGTTTGAAGGTGCTGATATTCGGTGCGGCTCGGGAGAGGGTCTGGGGCTTTTTTTTGCCCTGAGAGCCAATGGACATCGAAATGCAACGCCGGTTTTCCCTGCGATTTGGCTTTGTTTTGAGAGTTAGGACTCGATGGAGTTGGCATTCCGGACACGGGCTCCTGACTAAATACGCACAAGGCAGATCTCTTGGTAGGTAGGGCAATAGCTTGGATTGCCCTGCCAAATCAAGGGGGATTAGGCAGTTGCGGGGGGTTGGGTGGACTGTGCCTGTAGAAATTTCCGATTGGACAGAGGTTAGCGTTTCAGCCGGAAAGGGGATTGGTGAGCTGCGGGTAAGGTCAGAGAATGGGCCATTATATGGGGCTCTGTGGTAGCATTAGAGACCGCTGGCGATTAGACTCTCGGGGTCCTCTTGGACAGTTTGTTTCCCCCACATCTCCTTCCAGCTAGCGCATTGAAATGAGTACAACAACAGACACCTCTGGGGCCGTTGCTCCAAATGCCCATCGATTGTTATGGGCCGGCTTTATGGCGATTCTTGCTGCCGGGGTCGGCTTCTCGATCCGGGCAGGTATTCTCAGCCAGTGGGCCGAAAAGTTCGGCTTCACGATGACCGAACTTGGACAGATCACCGGTGGAGGATTGACCGGATTTGGAATCATCATTCTGCTGAGCTCCTTCTTGGCCGACTCGTTAGGTTACGGGCGGTTGATGAGCTTGGCGTTCCTGACCCACCTGGTATCTGCGATTTTGACTTTGGCCGCAGGGTATGCGTTCGCTTCGGGAGGCAAAGACGCAGCATTCCAGTGTTTGTTCTGGGGTATGTTTTTGTTTGCGATTGGCAATGGTATCGCCGAGGCGGTTGTCAATCCGTTGGTCGCGACCCTTTTTCCCAACAACAAGACCCACTACTTGAACATTTTGCATGCGGGATGGCCCGGTGGTTTGATCGTCGGCGGATTGGCTTCGTACTTCATGAACCCAGACGGCGGGAAACCTATTGCATGGGAAGTTCAAATTTCTTTGTTCTTGGTGCCGGTGGTTGTCTATGGTGCGATGCTCTTAGGGCAAAGTTTTCCGAAGTCCGAGGCCAGCCAAGCCGGTGTCAGTTTGGGTGAGATGTTTACCCAAGTCTTCGCGCCGCTGATGTTGGTGCTTCTGTTGATCCACGCGTTGGTCGGTTATGTGGAGCTGGGAACAGACTCCTGGATCACCAAGATCACAGGAGCGATCATGGATTCCAAGCAAAAGGGCTTGCTCCTGTTTGTCTACACTTCGGCATTGATGTTTCTGCTTCGATTCTTCGCAGGTCCGATCGTGCATCGAATTTCTCCGTTGGGATTGCTCTTTGTCAGTGCTCTGCTTGGTTTTGTCGGTCTGAACATGCTTGGAGTTGCGACCAGCGTGTTTGCTTGCGTTGTTGCAGCGACCGTGTATGCGATCGGAAAGACCTTCTTGTGGCCGACGATGCTAGCGGTCGCTTCGGAGCAGTTTCCCAAGGGTGGTGCGATCACCATCGGTGCCTTGGGTGGTATCGGCATGCTTTCTGCTGGTTTGCTTGGAGGTCCTGGGATCGGATTCAAGCAAGACTACAATGCGACAGCCAACCTCAAGGAAAAGGGAAGCGAAGTCTACGATCGTTACAAGGCAGCCAAGGAGAACTCCTTCTTCGGGTTCAAGGTCACCGGTCTTGACGGAGCCAAGGTTGGGGTCTTGGATGACGGTGGAAAGGAGCTCGGGCGAGCTTCGGATCTGCTCAAGAAGGAAGGCCGTAGCGACAAGAACGTCGAAGATCTTTCGGCATGGTGGCAAGAAGCCTCCAAGACAGCGGCCAACGACAAAGCGTTGGTTACCGATGCTGGGCTTTACGGTGGCCGCCAAGCCTTGAAGCTCACTTCGTATGTCCCGTTGACCATGGCGGTCTTTTACTTGCTGCTAATCCTGTACTTCCGTTCGCGCGGAGGGTACAAGGCCAAGCATGTCGATGGGACTGGGTCGGCACACTAAGTTGCAAATGAGCCTCGAAGACAGGAAGTCTACGCGGTAGCGATCGGTCACGAAAAATCATGGAACTGCTGGTGGGTGCTCGAGGCACAGGCCAGCAGTTTTTCTTTTTGTGCCCTTCAAAAATGAGGATTCTTACGCGTTGCGCGGTGGGTGGTTCGCTACAATGGAAGGAACCACTAGGATGCTGATCCTGGATTGAACCGGCCCATAGATACAATTTGCTCATCCCGTATTTTACCTTGACTACCCGAACATCTTCCAAGAAGTCCAATTTCGCGTGCTGGATTTGCCTTGCCCTGTTCTTTTGCCCTGGGGGGATGGTTCGCGGCCAAGATCCTCAAGATGCTTTGCAACCCTCTGCTGCACCTGTTCCGGCGGCACAAGTTTTAGAGGCCCAGCAACAACGGATCGAGGCGATGCGAAAAGCCTCGTTGGCGACCGTCGGAGTGTTTGGGACCGATAGCCAAGGGGGTGGTAGCGGCGTGTGCATATCCCCCGATGGTTATGTGCTGACGAATTTTCACGTTTCGAGCCCCTTTGGACACCGCATGCGATGCGGGATGAACGACGGCAAGATGTACGAAGCGGTCGTTGCGGGGATCGATCCAACCGGCGACCTTGCGGTCTTGAAAATGTATGGTCGGGATGATTTTCCGACCGCATCGATCGGTGATTCCGATGCGATCCGTGTGGGTCAATGGTGCTTTGCAGCCGGCAACCCTTTCGTATTGGCGACGAATCTTCAGCCTACGGTTACCTATGGGCTCATCAGCGGAGTGAGGCGTTATCAATACCCTTCGGGCACCATTCTCGAATACAGCGATTGCATCCAAACCGATGCATCGATCAATCCTGGCAATTCGGGAGGCCCGTTGTTCAATGCCAATGGGGAACTCATCGGGATCAATGGTCGATGCTCGTTTGAAAAACGAGGTCGCGTCAATGTGGGTGTAGGGTATGCGATCTCCATCAAGCAAGCGATGAACTTTTATGGCAACCTGCGATCGGGCAGGATCGTGGATCATGCCACGTTAGGGTTCACCGTGGCGACGGACAATCAGGGCAAAGTCGTGGTCTCCAATATCCTTGAATCCAGCGACGCTTATCGGCGAGGTCTACGCTTTGGTGACGAAGTCCTCAAGCTTGGAGATCGCGACATTGCCACAGCCAATCAGTTGAAAAACGTACTGGGTATCTATCCAGACTTTTGGAGAGTGCCACTGCGTTTTCGGAATGAACAAGGTGTTCAAGACACCGCCATTCGGCTCCAGAGCCTTCATCAACCCGGTGAGCTCGATAAGATCGTCGAAGGGAGTTCTGAACGAGGACGACAACCACCAGGAAAACCAACCCCACCTGATCCGAAAGATCCTCCCGCCGACCAAACCGAGCCAGACAAACCAGCCAAAACCAGCAAGGATCCTTTGGCGGACCGTTACGTGGCCCGCAAAGGGTTCGGCAATTACTACTTCAATCGTTGGGAGCTTGATCGCATCCTTTCGCTTCAGGAGCCCAAAAAACCACAGCTTCCAACCTCTGGAAATCAAGATCCCAAACGGATCCAATTCACAGGCCAAGTGCTCGGGGAACCCACGACGGTCCAAGCCGTTTTCGATCCAGAGAAAATTCACTGGACACTAGGTGACAAGACCGAATCGGTCTCCTTAAAAAATGGATGGAGTCCTCGGATCCAAAAACAAGAGCCTTTGCCGATTGCGATCGCGCTACGGCTTTGGTACCAGTGGCACGAGCAAGGGCCTCGAGCACTCGGCGAAACGACTTACATTGGCAAAAGCCCGGTCTTGGGAAAACAAGACCTTTTGGATGACACCCGCATTGTCTTGGGTGAAATTACAGCCCATGTCTACACGTCGAGCCTTTCTGGAGACATTGAATTGATCGAACTGTATACGGATAGACAAACCGATCCGGCAGAAGTCTATTTCGAGTACGCCCCTGAAGCCTCTTTGCAACGTTTGCCCAGCAAAATCCGATTGCAATACGGACTTGAAACTAGGCTAGCGATCGAACTAACTGGACTTGAGTCCCAAGCCTTTGTAAGCCCAGCAAGCGACGCAGGAGTTCAGCCATGATTCGACCGATTATTCTTCTGGTTTTTGCATGGCTCTGCGGATCGATGTGTCCAGGAGCACAAGCCGAAGATCAGCCGCAACCGAGTCCTCGTAGCGGCTTAGAAATTCTCTTCCAAAGCGCTCAGCAATCGGTCGTAAAACTCTACGGTGCTGGCGGGATGAAGGGACTCGAGAGTTACCAAAGCGGAATCGCTATCGGCGATGGCAATACGATCCTGACCAGTTGGTCGACGGTTCTGGATGTCGAAAAGGTCCGAGTCGTAACCCATGATGGTCGTCGTTTGGATGCCGAAGTGATCGGTGTGGATCCAGAGTGCGAATTGGCGTTGCTGAAGCTAGAGAATTCCAAGTTACCTGGGTTTCAGCTCGATCCAGCGCTTGAGGCAAGACCCGGTCAGAGAGTCTTTTCGATCACCAATCTCTTTGGAATCGCGGCGGGCAACGAAGCTTGCTCGTACCAAAAAGGGGTAGTCATGGCCATTGCTAATTTGCAGTCCAAGTTTAGCGGTCTTCGTTCCGTCTATCGCGGAAAGGTCATCGTCGTGGACGTGATGACCAACAATCCCGGCGCTGCCGGCGGAGCGTTGATTGACCTTCAAGGTAGGCTTGTTGGATTGGTAGGTAAGGAGCTGCGCGATCAGCAGAGCGGGATTTGGATCAATTACAGTATTCCTGTCGATGTGTTGGTCGCTTCGGTCCAGCGAATCCAGTCGGGCAAGACCCGAAACGCCAACACAGCGACCCTTGCGAAGAATCCGCACAAGACCGCCGACTTGGGGTTGGTATTGATCCCCAATGTGATCCCCAAGACCCCAGCTTTCGTCGATCAAGTTCGATCGGATTCCTTAGCTCAGAAATCGGGCGTGCTTCCAAACGATTTGATTTTGATGATCAATGATCAGCGTATCGACTCCCAAAAATCGCTCCAGCAAGTCCTCTTGGGAATCGAGCGCAGCGATTCGTTTCAGATCCTACTGCAGCGCGGAACGGAACTGATCCGCACGCAAGTTCGTCCTTAGCGAAAATCAATGTTGATGAGAACCTATCGAGCCCTTTGCAAAGCATTCCGATCCCTGAACTTTACAGCCGCGATCTGGTCGATCGTATGGATGATTCCATTGGCCACAGGGCTTCTTGCACAAAGCCCGTTGGTTCTCGAAGAGCTCGAGCAAAAGGCGTTCGAAGCTGCTACCCAATTTGCTCAAGACTCCGTAGTCCAGGTCGAGACGTTCGGTACCGCTGAACTGGTCAAAAATCAGTTGACCAGCTCAGGCCCATCGACTGGGACGGTCCTTTCAGCCGACGGGTGGATCATCACCAGCACGTTTCAATTCAAAGGCCAGCCAGCTTCGATCACAGTCGTATTGCCCAACAAAGAGCGCAAAGCGGCCAAACTCATCGCCCGGGACTTTAGCCGGGAATTGGCGCTGCTGAAAATCGAAGTCGACTCACCGCTCAAGCCTGCGGTTCCCAGCCAGCCGAGCACATGGCAAATCGGCCAGTGGTCGCTGGCCATCGGCAAAACCTTTGACCCCTCGGTGGGAAGTTGTTCGGCTGGGATTCTCAGCGCTCAGGGGCGTATTTGGGACAAGGCCATCCAATCCGATACCAAAATCTCACCGCAAAACTATGGTGGACCTCTGATCGATCTCCAAGGAAAAGTCATGGGGATTCTGACCCCGATCAACCCAGGGATCGTGACCGAAGGAGAGGTCGAACAGTGGTACGACTCTGGGATCGGATTTGCGATTCCGCTGAGCGATGTGCTCGAACGCTTACCGCGAATGCAAACGGGCGAGGATATCCATCCAGGCAAAGTAGGGATCCGTTGGCGAGGCGGCGACGAATACAATTTGCCCGTCGTGATCGATGGGGTCACACCTGGTTCACCCGCCAGTCAAGCCGGCTTGGAAGTCGGAGACAGAATCTTGAAGGCGGGGCCCAATCCGGATCGACTCAAAACCATCGACAACCATTGTCAGTTCAAGCATGCGATGGGGCCTTTGGATTCAGGATCGGATCTGTTGTTGGTGGTCGATCGCCAAGGGCAACTTCAAGAATTCCGTTGCACGCTGGTGCGGGAGCTTCCTACTTACAAAGAGCCCTATTTGGGGATTTTGGCCGATCCAGACACCAACCCAAAAGCGCCCAAGATCCAATTCGTGATTCCAGATTCCCCTGCCTCCAAAGCAGGCTTAAAGCCAGGTTGGACGATCGAATCGATCGACGGAAAGGCATTTGACGAAAAGCGAAACCTGGAAAGTCGCATGGTGAACATGAATTACCGAGTCCC
>JAGWZB010000481.1 GCA_018969045.1 Planctomycetota bacterium
CCCGACCACAAACTCGCTCTTATCACCGAAGATCTCGAACGCTTCGTCGAGGATCGATCGTAGCTCGGGAAGATCGGGCAGCTACGAATGCCACGGCCTTCGTGATGCTCGACCTTTGGCTCCGGGATGCTCATCCGGTTCATTTCCCAATCGATGTCTTCCCAACGTATCGATAGCGTTTCCGAGGGCGTGCGAAGCCCACCGTAGCGACTCAGCCCCAAGATCACTTGCCAAACTGGGTTTGCCTTCTTCATCAGCTTGTCGACCACTTCGCGAGGTACAAACTCGTTGATTTTCACCGAGCTCTTTTGCGTCTTTACCTTGAGGAATGGGTTCTCTTCGATGATCTTCCAATCGACCGCATCGTGCATGAATTGCCGAGCGAATTGGATCCGTGTGTGGATCGTCGTCGTAGCCATCCCTCTGGCTTTGAGCTTCTCGTGAAACTCTTTCGCATGCCCCGCAGTGATCTGATCGATCCGGATTCCCTAGGGCATAACTGCTGGAAGCTACATCATTTTTTTAAGTCGAAAGCGTTGTAGCCCCTTCAGTGAAGAAGCAACCCAATCGGCCTGCTCATCGCGACGAAATCCTTGCAAGATTTCGGCCAAGATCATTCCAGTGATTGCCGCACGATCGTCATCAAGCAATGGATCGACAGTAATCAGTTCTGCGGATTGATTTCGGTTGAAGAAACCTACCCAGATACAAGTGTCGATCAGAACTAAATCACTTGGAGGAATCGTCATTGAGATCGCTAACCTCGGATTCTTCTAATTGACGCCAATTATCGATCATTTCGACTTGACCAGAAAGCTGCTTGAGCCGCATTCTACGGGCATAGCGAATGTAATCGCGCATCGCCACTCGGATAGCTTCCATTGAATCACTCTGCTCAGTCAGATCACGTAGTTCGGCTAATTCCTGTTCTGACAGTTCAATCGATGTGACCATGACTACCTCGTTCATTCGTTCTCGGGGCTAGCTAGACTGCCACACAATAGTCTCATCGGCCGATCTTTGAGTCAAGTCGCAGTCGATTCTTTGAGCCTAGTCCCAGTGATGCTCAAATCGAGCCAATCGTTTTCAGCACCTCTCGAACTTCTAAAAAACACAGCCAAAACATCCAAAAGTTCGGTTCCTGTCCTCTCCGCTGCAAAACCCTGGTTTCCCCAGGGTTTTTCACATTTCTGGCCAATTGCTTTGGAGTTCTGTAGCGCCCATGCTGGCTCGGTGCATGGCGCCTGCGGCGTTGTATTTCGCGTCGCGCACCGAAAATCGAGTCGTTTTTCGAGTCGCGCGAGTCGTCGAAACACTGTGGTTTTTGCATGGCTCGGTCTGGTATCGATCCACGGCCGTGGAGGGTGTTGGATTCGAACTAATTGAGTGATCTCCTGAACCCCAGGGATGGTGACTACCGCTCAATCCTTTGATTGATTGGCTCCCAAGTTGGGATATCATTCAACTTTGGATCGAGGTTAGCTTGCGTGATAGGCTGCAATGGTGTGGTCTTCAGGGTTTAGTCAGATCCGGCTAAGATCAAGTTGGGCAGCGTGGAGGGGATATGCGCGAGATAATCGAAATAGAACCAGGAAAGGTGTTGCGTGTGTTGCCTGCGGTTGAAGCCTCGTATTTGGCAGACGCTTGGCTTGAAGTATTTGCCAAGAATAGGCGGGGGGCAAATACCAAGGCGTACCTATGGCATACCTTCAGCGCTAATCGCTACCCCTCCGCTATGGGGAAAGAGGCGCTGGCGCAGTACGAGCTTCAAATTGCGAGCCAGTACGTTGTGCTTTCAAACCATAGAGATGTGGCTTTTGTAACGGACCAACGCCCTACGAATTGCTACTTGTCCGACTGGTATGTGTTTCCCGAGAACTTTGCATGGACCATGGCCTTCACCCATGAAGACGGTTGGCTAGGCCCGTACTTCGCTCGCCATGAGAGGTTTTCTGAACTCAATCGAGAGAACGAAATGAAGATCCGTAAAGCCCGTGAAGCCGAGGTGGCGAGGTTAAAAGGTTGGCGGTGAGTTGCCGTTACGCTTTAAGTTCAGCCTCCATGATGCGATCCGACGAGAACCCCAATACAGGTTAGGCAGCAGCTAAGACAGATGACAGTGATTGCTAATTTAGGAGCTATGCTCACGCTGTTTCTTGGAACCCTAGGATTGTTGTTTCCAAAACGAATCTGTCGACTCCTGGGGATCAACCCAGATGGTCCACTCGGAGTTTCGGAATTAAGAGCCACCTATGGAGGTTTCTTTTTATTTCTCGGAGCCGGATGTCTCTTCTCTCAATCGGAGGCAGCATTTCAAGTGGCTGGCACAGCATGGTGTGGTGCTGCACTAGCCCGATTGATGTCGGTAGCCATCGACAAAAGTCGCTCTCGCGAAAACATCGTTGGATTCTTCGTCGAAGCGATCATCGGCTTGATGATGTTATCTGTGCCGCTCAGCGTCACCTTGGTTGCCCCTCCCCACACAACGAATTGACTTCACCCCTCCACCATCACCTTTTGCACGCCGGCCGCCTTGGCAAAATCATCCTCGGTGACCAGCAAGTAACTCTGCTGAGCAATACGAGGTGAGTTGCCGAGCCAGGAGCAGACGAAGTGCAGCGGGAACTCTCGCTGCAGTTCTGTTTGCCGACTGGCTCGCATAGTAGCAGGCACACTCCGCTGTGCCGTCCGCCAGGTATCGATGTACGACTGATTAAACCTTAAGAACGGCACAGCGGAGTGTGCCTACTACCTTGGGCTGCCGCCCGATACTGCGGAGCCCCGACCACAAACTCGCTCTTATCACCGAAGATCTCGAACGCTTCGTCGAGGATCGATCGTAGCTCGGGAAGATCGGGCAGCTACGAATGCCACGGCCTTCGTGATGCT
>JAGWZB010000482.1 GCA_018969045.1 Planctomycetota bacterium
GGAACGGTTCCTGCAGTATGTCAAGATTGGTTCGTCGGCGAACCCAAACACACTGGATTACCCCAGCAGTCGTGGTCAGTGGCTATTGGGAGAAGTTCTCGTCAAGCAATTGAAGTCATTTGGCATTGAGGATGCGCAGCAAGATGTTCATGGACTGGTTTGGGGAACCATTCCGTCGACTTGCGCGGGTCCTGTACCTACGATCCTCTTGAATGCTCACCTGGACACTTCTCCTGAAGCTCCTGGGGATCACTGCAAGCCCGAGGTTATCGAGAACTACGCAGGGGGAGACATTCCACTTGCCAATGGGGAGTTGATCCAAGTAGCTCATACACCCGAGCTAATGCAGCTTCATGGAAAAACACTGGTTGTCACCGATGGACGCACGTTGTTGGGGGGCGATGATAAAGCGGGTGTGGCAGCCATCATGGAAGTTTCCAATTACTTGATGGAGCATCCGGAGATTCCACATGGTCCAATTCGAATCCTGTTTACCTGCGACGAGGAAATCGGCAGAGGGACACGATTTTTTGACCTGAAGACAGCAGGTGCGATTGCGGGATACACCCTGGACGGGGGTGGCTCTGGCACCATTGATGTTGAGACTTTTTCTGGGGATTTAGCAACGGTGAAGTTTTTGGGGCACAACACCCATCCATCGGTTGGAAGAGGAAAAATGGTCAATGCCCTCAAAGCTGCGGCGGAGTTTGTCGCAGCTTTGCCCTCCGATCAGCTTTCTCCAGAAACGACCTGTGGACGCGAAGGTTTTCTGCATCCATACGTTTTCCATGGATCGGTATCGGAGGCGACTGTACAAATTCTGCTGCGAGATTTTGAGACACCAAAATTGGCTGAGTATGCTAGCTTGCTCGAATCGATGGCCAAGGATCAGATGCAACGGCAGCCGAGGCTAACGATTCAAGTGCATGCCGAGCATCAGTATCGCAACCTTGGCGACAAACTCAGGGAGTTTCCACCTGCTGCGGATCTGGCTGAAAAAGCCTTTTTGAAGCTTGGACGAACATGCAAGCGTGATGCGATTCGAGGAGGCAGCGATGGATCCTTGATGTCCCATTTAGGCTTACCCACACCAAACCTGTCGGTAGGTCAATACAATATTCACTCCACCAAGGAATTCGCATGTTTGGACGAGATGGTCCAAGCTGTCGAGCACGCCGTAGTGCTTGCGGAGCTTTGGAGTGAATATGGTCGAGCGTAAATCGCTTCGGCTTTTCCAATTTCGATCTTCCATATTGCAGGGTTCCAGTATGTTCAATGGATTGCGAAGACATGTTCAGTTGCTGGTTGCGTTTGCCCGGAACAGCCTGGTACGGGACATGACTTTCCGTGGAAATTTCATCGTCGATTGCATATCCAGTTTGGCGTGGCTGCTAATGAACCTGGGGTTCTATCTGCTTATTTTTTTTCATGTCCGAAGTATCGGGGCGACGACGGGATGGGGTCGCGATGAGTTCTACGTTTTTCTTGCGACAACCTGGATCATCAACTCAATTGTACAGGCCTTTCTAATGCCCAACGCACAGGAGTTCAGCGAGTTGATACGAACCGGAGGATTGGATTACGCGTTGCTCAAGCCTATCGATACGCAATTTCTGATTTCTTTCCGACGCGTAGAATGGGCATCCCTGAGCAATGCGGTTGCTGGTGTAATTATTTTGTTGTACGCCATCTGGAAGCTATCGATGCGAACCGACCCACCCTGGGAGCTATCACTAGGAGTTGGCTTGCTCTATGTCGTTTACATCGCTTGCGGGGTGGCTCTTTTTTACAGCTTGATCGTCTGTTTAGCGGCCACAAGCATTTGGCTAGGTCGCAACCAGAGCCTTTATGACTTTTGGTTTTACATCACCAACTTCTCCAGATACCCCATGGAGATTTATCAAAGTGGATGGGGGATACCCTTATGGTACATTTTCACCTTTGTGTTTCCAATCCTTGTGATTATCAATGTTCCAGCTCGATTGCTCGCGCAACCGCTATCGCCCAGACAAGGTTGGGAATGGGGGCTAGCGATTTTTGCCTTTCTAGCTACGATCGCTTCACTGCTGCTGAGTCGCTGGGTATTTCAAAGAGCCTTGCGCAGCTATTCCAGCGCAAGCAGCTGAAACCGAACCCTACTTCAACGACGAAAATGAATTCATCCAATCCAAGCCGACAGTACATCAATCAGCTAGAGCCTCAAATCCTGGTCGATGCTGTCTTTCGGATCGCGGACCGGCAGATAAGATCCAACCGCCAGGGAAACCCATACCTTTTGCTCCAGCTCCAAGATCGCACCGGGATTATCTCTGCCATGCGATGGAATGCCGACGAGCGATTGGCGGAACGATTTTCAAAGGGATCCTATGCACGAATCCAAGGAATGACTCAGCTTCATAACGGAGCCATGCAAATCATCGTCAATCAGATCCAGCAAGTCGATTCTGACCAAGTCGTGTTGGATGAATTTGACGCCCTGGACCGCAACCAGGTCAAAGCAGATTGGGATGCGCTGTGCGATTTAGTTCGTACGATCCAAGATCCATCGGTCCTTGCAATTTGTAATGAGATTCTCGATGACCCTAAAATCGGTCGTCTTTTGCAAATCGCTCCTGCGGGAACAAAAACCCATCACGCCTATCCCGGCGGTTTGCTTGAACACATTGTTTCGCTCATGAAATTATGCGACTTTGCAAGTCGTCATTACCAGCAAGTAGACCGAGATCTGCTTGTAGCTGCCGCCCTGGTGCACGATCTTGGCAAGGTCGAGGAACTTGCCTTCGAAGGCGAACTTAACTACACAGACTCCGGGCAGTTGTTGGGGCATTTGGTCCAAGGGGTCGTCATGCTTGAAACGATCGCCACAAGGCTCAAGGCCAAAGGCCAG
>JAGWZB010000483.1 GCA_018969045.1 Planctomycetota bacterium
AGGCAATTTTCTTTTTGTCTTCTTCACTGCAACTCGTCTCCAGGTTGGCCGCCCTTATATCTCCCGCGAATCCTACACCCGCAGCATGCAACAAGCAACCATATTACCATCGGGATAAAGATGCATCGAGCAATTATGGAATTCCCGACAAGGTGATTATTTGACCTCAATTCAAGGAAATAGAGGCGATCCGAACCCTAAAATACAGGCTCAATCAACCTATTAAATCCTTGATCACCTGACCTTTGGTCTCGGTCAGCCGGAAGTCGCGACCGGCGTAAGGGTAGGTCAATTGCTCGTGGTCCAACCCCAAAAGTGCCAATAACGTCGCATGAAAATCGACAATCGGCACTGGGTTTTCTGTGGCTTCTACGCCAAAATCGCCGCTGCGGCCGTATTGCTTGCCGGCAGCGACCCCGCCTCCTGCCATCCATAAACTGAAGGCTTTATGGTTGTGATCCCGGCCGTCACGGCCTTGGGCATAAGGTGTCCGTCCGAACTCACCGGCCCAAACGATCAGCGTTTCATCCAGCAAGCCGCGTTGTTTCAAGTCGGTGATCAAGCCGTACATCGGTCGATCGATGGCGTTGCAATTGTTGGTTAAATTTTGATTGAGATTGGCATGATGGTCCCAAGATCCCTGAGAAATCTCGATAAAACGAACCCCCGCTTCGATCATTCGGCGAGCGACCAAACACTTCGATCCAAACCCCTTGGAGTCCTTGCGATCCAAGCCGTAAAGCTCTTTGGTTTGCTGGCTCTCTTGGTTGATATCTAAAACCTTAGGTAATTCCGACTGCATACGATAAGCCATTTCGTAGGAGCGGATCACACCTTCGATCTCTTGGTCGGCGGGGTCGTTTTGCAGTTTTTTCTGGTTCATTCCCTGAATGAAATCGAGTTCGCGACGTTGTCGCTCACTTCCAACAAGCGGGGCCAAGTTCGCAATTTGGGTCTCATCGACTTCTCGATTCCCGTTTCCGAGCCTCATTCCTTGATAATAAGCCGGCAAGAAGGCATTGCCATAGTTCTGAGCGCTGCCGGCAGCACCGATGCTGATGAATCCCGGGATGCTTTCGTTCTCGGCACCCAGACCATAGAGAACCCAAGATCCCACGCTAGGTCTAACAAACTGACTTGTTCCAGTATGCATGCGTATGGTTGCTTGCGCATGGGCTGGAACATCGGTCTGCATCGAATTGACGATCAACATATCGTCGGCCGATTTGCTTAGTTCCGGGAAGAGATCCGAGATCCATAGCCCGCTTTGACCTCGCTGCTGGAACTTCCACGGAGACTTCATCCATTTGCTACCAGGTCTTGGACCTGTCTGTCCGTCGGTCTTCTCGAGTTCGGGCTTGTAATCGAAGGTATCGACATGGGAAGGACCACCTCGCATGTAAAGAAACACGACACGTTTTGCTTTGGCAGGGAAATGAGCCCCGGTGGTTTTGCCAGTCTTATTGGCAAGGCCTTGTTTGGCCAAGAGAGCCGAGAGGGCAAGCCATCCGAACCCACATGCAGTGTTCTGCAAAACGCTTCTTCGGCTAAGCAAAGACACACGGTTTTGACAAAGACTCATCTCTAGTTTCCTTGATTCTTTGAAGGGATGATTCGTGGTTAATCGAGGTAACGAAATTCGGCAGTCGCAAGCAAGCCACGGGCTAAACTAATCCAGCCGTTTTCGCTGTTGTCACTGCTGCGGAACAAGTCGCTTGCGATTTGAAGTTCATCCCCAGTGGGTTGGCGACACAGGATGGTCTGGTAGAGCAGATCGACGCGTTGATCGAAGTTCTCTGATCCACGTCCAGGGATCGTTTCGGTGATCTTGCGCGCGATCGATCCAGCAAAACTTGCCACGGTCGTATTGTTGAGCAAGAACAAGGATTGGGATGGCACATTGGTGGTTTCTCGTGCACCTTGGACGACCATTGCATCGGGCAGGTCGAAGAGTTCGAGTACTTCGGGCAAGGCCCCGCGCGGCAATGGCAAGTAGATCGAGCGACAGACGTCCTCGGGGAATACTTCGCCCTTGCCCCGTTTCTTCGCAGAGCTTGGATCCACTCGGTTTCCAAGATTCTTTTTGGCCAAGGCTGTACCAAGAATCGGTTTGGTATCCAAGCGACCTGATATGCTCAGCATCGCATCTCGTATTTCTTCGGCTTGCAGACGACGACTCTTGGCTCGCCAAAGGAGCTTGTTCTCAGGATCGGCAGCAAATGCCGGTGGATTTTGCTCGACGCTCGAGAGTTGATAAGCACGGCTGAGGGCTATCTTACGAACCAATTTTTTGACGTCCCACCCATCGGCAACAAACTCTGAGGCAAGATGATCCAACAATTCAGGATGCGATGGTTGGCTACCGGTGGTACCAAAGTTGTCCACGCTATCGACGATCCCTTGGCCCATCATCCAGTGCCAGAATCGGTTGACGGCCACCCTAGCCGTCAGAGGATTGTTTTGGCTGGTGATCCAGCGAGCAAGTTCCAGTCGACCGCTGGTGTTGTTTGGTATGCGGTACTGCTTGGCATCGCCGAACAGATCGGGAACTCCACGCTGTACTTTTTCGCCAGGTAATCCTACTTCGCCTCTTGCGAAAAATGGACTATTGTCGATGACTGGAAAGGCCGGGCGACGGACGCCTCCGAAATACTTGCCCATCCGTTCGCGGTTCGCATCGGGCTTTGGCGCCTCGATGGGTCGATCGACGACCCCCATGGCTAAAGGTCGTATCGAATCATCGTCGGAAAGTGCCGAGAGCTGAAATTCCAGCTCATTGGCTTGTTGGGAGAGTTTGCGCAGTTCTTGCTGGCGGCTTCGGTCGAACGTCCCATTGGCCTTGGACTTTTTACGCTTCTCATCGATCTCGTCGATGATT
>JAGWZB010000484.1 GCA_018969045.1 Planctomycetota bacterium
GTCGCCGAAACCGCCCTCTACTGGCGCGGCTATTGGACCACCGCAAGCGGTGATCTTGGTGACTTCGTAGGCCCCACTTTCCTTTGGCTTAATCCATCCGTACTTGGACCTTGCCAACCATGCTTGTTCCATGCTTCAGCCCGAATGAACGGACTGAAATCGAGGTAGTTGCCGGCCGAGCCATCCATAGACTCGATCAGTTCTGGGCCACCGGCAATATCGCACTCCAAACTACCAGCCAACGGGTTGAAGCCAGGTAAGATGGGACGACAGGGAAGCTATCGGCCAGGCGGAGAAAATAGCTTGAACCCCCTCGTCTATTTTTCAGAAAATGAAGCCGGGAAAGAGTTTAAGTAAGATTTGCCGACAGGTTAAGCTATGCTAAATGCTCGGATAATTCGATGAAACAAACTGCCCAATTTGTCAAGGACAGTGGTCTGATTTACCGATCTGGTACAATCGTCAAACTCATGTCCTGGCCCACCCGGGGGCCCTCGCTAACCCAAGATCACGAATCGAATGCGAATAACTTATTTGACCGCAGGCGCCGCCGGGATGTTTTGCGGTTCCTGCATGAATGACAATGCCGTGGCTCGCGAATTGATCAATGCAGGGCATGACTGCGTTTTGATGCCTGTTTACACGCCTATCCGAACAGATGTCGAGGACATGAGCGTCGATCGGGTGTTTTTGGGCGGGGTGAATGTCTACCTTTCCCAAAAGCTAGGGGCCTTTCGACTTTTGCCACGATGGATGACTGGTTGGTTGGATCACCCATTGTTAGTCAAAGCTCTGACTTCCAAAGCGGGTAAAACCAGTCCAGAGTTGCTCGGCCAGTTAACGCTTTCGATGCTCGATGGCTTGGCCGGACGGCAACGCAAAGAGTTCGAGGATCTACTGAGTTTTCTTCAGACGAACGTTCGCCCAGAGACAATCCTACTAACGAATTTGCTCATCGGAGGGGTGATTCCTCAGATGGCCACCAATGCCGATGTGTGGGTGATGCTTCAAGGGGACGATATCTTCTTGGATTCGCTTTCAGAGTCCGATCGCCGTGAGGTGATCGCAAAGATGCGGGGCTTGGTTGGGCACGTCAAGGGTTTTCTATGCCATTGCAGTACTTACGCTCATTTCATGCAAGAACTCTTTGCGATCCCCCCGCAGAAGATGCATGTGGTTCCCTTGGGGGTTGCGACGAGGGATTTTATCGAGTCTCAGGGGGAGGCGTCGTCCAGAGAAAAAAAGACTGCTTCTGAGCAACCTAAAATCCACTTAGGGTATTTGGCACGTATGGCTCCAGAAAAGGGTTTGCATCGTTTGGTAGATGCGTTCATCGAACTCAAACGCAATCCTCGCTGGGAGTCGCTGCGACTTGAGTTGGCCGGGTGGATGGGCCCTCAGCATGCCAAGTATTGGAAAGAGCAGCAGAACAAACTCAGCCGCGCGGGTTTAGATGGACAATGGAACTACGCGGGGACTTTGGATCGCAATCAGAAAGTGCGATATCTAAAGAGTCTCGATTTGTTTTGTGTTCCCACCGAGTATGCGGATCCCAAAGGGATCTTTCTGCTGGAGGCCGTCGCGGCCGGACTCCCCTACGTGATGCCAGATCACGGTGCATTCCCTGAAGTTCATCAGCGTCTTGGTCGTTTTCGTTCCCAGGGATTCTCCGGTGCATTGTTTCAGCACGATTCGGCCAAAGATCTAGTCACCGAACTGGAACTCGCCCTGGAGCAGTCCCCGCATCGGTCGGAAGCCTCGAGTGAATTGCTTGAGGAACTTGAGATTTCCACCCATGCTAAACGACTCCTGGCTGTCCTTCAGGGGAAATCGAATTCCTAAGCGGTTCTCGGGTCGATTCGTGTAGTCGGATGGTATTGAAACGCTATAATTCCGCGTTTTCGCCGATCGGCAAGAAGCATCGGCAAGAAATACAGAAAGACAAACAGGAAAGCCTACCCGTGCAGACTAATCGCTCGGTTGATCCATTGCAGAACGAACGCGTTTTGGTGTTGGACTTCGGTTCTCAATTTGCCCAGTTGATTGCAAGGCGTGTGCGCGACCAGAATGTGTACTGCGAGATCGTTAGGCATGACATTTCAGCCCAGTCGGTGATCGCTCGCAAACCAGTTGCGATCATTTTCTCTGGTGGTCCATCGAGCGTTTACGATCAGGGTGCACCGCAATGCGATCCGAAGCTTTTTGAGCTTGGGATACCTATTCTTGGAATCTGCTACGGAATGCAACTTACTGCCCACAGTTTAGGTGGCACCGTGCAAGCTTGTCCGGCCCGGGAGTATGGGCGGGCGCGATTAGCGATCGGCAACATGGAAAAACTCTTTGCAGGATTTCCCTCTGAGATCGATGTTTGGATGAGCCACGGGGATCAGGTGCAAAAACTTCCTGAGGGCTTTGAGACTCTCGCAGGCACAAGCACCTGCCCTTACGCTGCGGTCAAACATCGCACCCTTCCAATTTACGGGCTTCAGTTCCATCCCGAAGTATCCCACACGGCTCTTGGGTCCGCGCTGATCCATAACTTCTTGTACAACGTTGCAGGATGCCAAGGCCGTTGGCAGTTGTCGAACTTCGCAACGCAAACCATCGCTGAGCTTCGCGAAAAAATCGGAAGCGATCGAGTGATCTGCGGGCTCTCTGGAGGTGTCGATTCTTCGGTCACCGCTGCTCTTTTGTACAAAGCCATCGGCCCACAACTGACCTGCATCTTGATCGACAACGGCTTATTACGCAAAGACGAGCAAGCGGCGGTGATCGGCGAATTTACCGATCATTTCAAAGCCGATCTGCGGGTCGTCAATGCATCGGACCGGTTCCTGGGTGCCTTGGCCG
>JAGWZB010000485.1 GCA_018969045.1 Planctomycetota bacterium
GGGGGAAAGTTCGCCCGGGAGCTTTTCAGGTCCATTTGCTGCCAAGGTGCTCTGTTCGAGGAATTCGATCGCTTTGGCGCGTTCAAAGTCATTTGGATCGCGTTGCAGGACGCGGCGGTAGAGGGAAACGACGAATTGTTCCTGAGAGATCGCTACCTGCGGCTCGGATCGTTCGAGGATCTCGACGAGTTTATTCGATGCTTGGGCCGGTATTGGATGATTCAAAAGAAAAAGAGCTTGCTGAGGCACAACCGTTTCGGATCGCTTGGGGTTGTGCATATCGGGATTGGCAAAGTCAAAATTTTGAAGGGTCATCGGTAGGTATTGCCTATCGATGGTTGTGTACAAAGAGCGACGCGACAGGGCCTTCGGATCGCTCGAGAGTGGATCGACCGATTTGCCTTTGGTGCGTTGGATCATCCAACCGCTGAGCAAGCTCAACGCGTCACGTGATTCCTCCCAAGTCAACCGATGCCGATTGCTTCGCCAAAGCAGACGATTCGCAGGATCGATCTCCTTGGCATTGGGAACATCTCCGACCGATTGCCGGCGGAAGGCTTCGGTAGTTACCAGTTCGCGGACTAGCCAGCGAGTGCTCCAACCGTGCTCGATGAAAGCGATCGCAAGGGCATCGAGCAGTTCGGGATGAGAGGGGCTATCGGACCGCACCCCAAAATCGCTGGCGCTTTGTACGAGCCCATCTCCGAATACCTGTTGCCAAACCCGGTTGACCCATACGCGGGCCGTCAGAGGGTTTTGAGCAGAAGCGATGCGACGAGCTAGCTCCAAGCGTCCGCTGCCGTTTTGGAACGGAGTCGTCGCAGTCTCAGGATCCGTTTTGCTCAGAAAGTCTAAATACCCTCGAGGGACAAGATCGCCTTTGAGATTCGCGTTACCTCGCTTGAGGATTCGAGCATCGCTCACAAGACTTCGATCCCGGAGGATGCCCAGTTCGGGAGGCTCGTCGTTGGCTTGCATGAGCCACTGGTCGATCTCGGCTTGAGCTTTCCAAATCTCGACGCAGGTTCCGTTATCCCAAAGCCATTCGGTACTATGGATGGGTTCGTCTGGGATATAAAAAGCCGATTGCCGGTCTAGCAGCAGGGCTCGAATCGATTCGAGTTGAGGGTCTTCCGAGCAGGTGGGAGGGACCGAATCGGGGGTGCTGCGACGCTGCACTTCCTCTTTCCATCGCAACGAAGCTTCTTGGACAACTTTGCCATAGCGATCGGCGACTTGGCGAATCGACTTTGGGGGATCGGAAAACTCTTTAAGGATGTCTGGGTGGCAAGCATTTAGCTGCTGAAGTTCCATCAGGCGCTCTCGAGCTTGTTGCTCGAAGCTAGCCAACGGATTGTTTTCGGAGAGTTTGGATAGCTCTGTCCAGATACGCATCACAGGGTGCTTGGCAACGCTTTCGAGTCCCAAGTACCATTCCCAGCGATGGACTAGCGCCGGAATGAGATCCTCTTTGGTGGAGAGTTGGTTGAAGTTGCCTTCGGGATATTTCTCAAGTTGGGTTTGAGTTTCCAGGTAATCGGCGAAGCGTTTTTCGATGCGGTCGTTAGCTTCGGTGCGATGTTTGGCGATGGTCTCTTGGAGTTTGTTCCTGCGTTCTTGGAGACCTTTTCGAAAATCCTCGGTCTGAGTATTCATCGAGCTGGGAATCTCTTCTCGCAGATCGATGCAGCTTTGGAAGATGCCCGATAGAGCGTAGTAGTCTTTGGCGCTGATGGGATCGTATTTATGATCGTGGCATCGGGCGCACTGGACGGTCAGTCCCATAAGTCCGCGAAACGTCGTATCGATGCGGTCGTCGATGATATCGTATTGGATCGCTAGAAATCTGCGGCCAAGGGTAAGAAAGCCAAGGGCGGCCAAGTCTGGTGAACCAGGGGGGACGCACTGGTCGGCGGCAAGTTGCAATTGGATGAAATGATCGTAGGGCATATCGGATTGGAACGCTTCGACGAGCCAATCGCGATAGGCTCGTGAATAGACAAACGTTCGGTCTTCTCGCCCGTAGACGTATCCTTTGGTGTCCGAATACCTTGCGATGTCCATCCACACGCGCGCCCATTTCTCAGCGTACTGCGGTTGGCAAAGCAGTTGGTCGACCACATTGTCCCATGCGTCTGGTGAGTTGTTTTCCTCGAACGATCGAACTTGCTCAAAGGTCGGTAGCAAGCCTGTCGTGACCATAAAGAGCCGTCGCAGTTGGGCTCGGCGATCGGCAAGGCCCAGTGGAACTAGTCGATGCTCTGAGAGTTTTGCTTGGAGGTAGGCATCGATCCAGTGACTGGAGGCTTGGATGCAAGCCGGGTCGGGTGGTTGGTATTGTGGGGGTTGAAAGGCCCAGTGCGTTTTCGCGTTGTTGCTAAGCGGAGTGCTGGTGGCAGGATACGCGGCTCCTTCGAGAATCCAGCGCCTGAGCAGTTGTTGATCGCGCTGGGTGAGCCGATGTTCGGAATCCCCTGGGGGCATTTTGAAATCGGGATCGTCCGAGACGATGCGTTCCAAGAGGGAACTTGATGCTAAGTCTCCCTGGCGGATGACTTCGCCGCTGTCGCTCCCTTTTTGGAGTGCTTCGCGAGAGTCCAGGCGCAAGCCGGACCATTGTTTGGCTGGTCCGTGGCAATCGAAGCATTTTTCGGCCAGGATCGGACGGATATTGGTTTCGAACCAATCGGTCGATTGCGAGTCTTGTGCGGATGCGATGGATCCGCCAAGGAGACTCCAGGCGAGGATCGAGCTGCCAAGGGGGCGAGAGAAAAGCTGGAAAGGCGGATTCATGTGGGGTAACGTGCGGTTAGAGGAATGCTCTTAGTATACGCGATTTTCGACTGTTT
>JAGWZB010000059.1 GCA_018969045.1 Planctomycetota bacterium
AGCGCAAGCATCGCAAAGCCGTGGTGATACATGCTCGAACCGATGTATCCAGTCGTGGGATTTTGATCCTCGATGATCGATCGCACCCCTTTTTTGATCGAATCGGCATAGGCTCCGAAGTTGGGGTCTTCGCCGTAAGCCAGAAAAGCCATGGTTGCAAGTCCGGTGACCCCTGGTCCACTCTCGCCACCTTTGAACCGGCCGTTGTCACCTTGATTGTTTTGGAGCCAGCCGAGGCCTCTTTCGTACATCTCGCGAACGTCTCGAGGGACCGCTTGCCCTTGAAACATGTTTTCACGCAACGGGTTTTGGGCCTGGACTCTCAAAGTCGGGCTTATCACGAAGGGCAACAGCCCCAAAAGCATCATCGAGCAGGTTCGTTTAGAGATCATCACCAAATTCGCGGATCACGAGTTGCAGATCATCGGACTGTTCAAGGGGTTTTTTCAGTTCTTGCATTTGTTCCGCCGTGAAGATGTCCTTCTTCTCTTTCTCCGGAAACTGTTGCAAGGTTTGCCAAGCTTGATCGAGGGTCTTCCATGCTTCGGTATTGGACAGAAGATACGGTTCGAGTTTCTCTCTCTGTTTGGAGGTTAGTCCCAATCGACGGGAGATCCTTTGCAGGACCTCAAGCCTGACGACTTGCTGACGGTACTCGATCCGTTTTTGGGCGTCTTTCTCCAGTTCGTCTTTGTGCTGTTGGCTTAGGTTGCTAAACAGAACCTTTTGCCAAAGGGGCATTTTCTTTGCGTTGTTAGGTTGGTTTTGCTGCCGATATCGTTCTGTAAGTTTGAAGACTTTGTTGTAGAACTCCGAGTACTCTTCTTGGGTGGGATTGCGTGGTCCCTGGGCAGCCAACGCCATGACTTCGGTCTTGAACCGTTGGATTTCAAGCTCCGCAGTGGCTTGGACTTTCTCCCGGATTTGCTCATCGACGGTGCAAATCAGTTCGATGCGGTTGAGGGTTGAACGGACCCGGCGACGCTGTTGTTGGTCGAAGGTTCCTTCGGAGCCTCCCAGTTGGCTATAGATCACATCGGTCCAGCGGTCTGGATCCATCGCGAAATTGACCATAGCGTTCTTTTTTGGAGCTTCGACTTCTTCCTCAGGTTCGGGTCTGTTGCGATCGAAAGCCCGAGGGATCTTGTCGACGACTTTATCTGATTTGGGTTTAGCCGCTTGATTGGTGTCGTCTTTTCCTGCCGCAGGGGCAGCGACTGCCGGTGCGACACCTACCTGCACGACAACAACTTGTCCAGCAACGGCTTGGGCATTGGGAGGTTGCTCGATCACTAACTCCTGGGCCATAAGTCCCATGGACATGCTAGCCAGCAGGCACAGCGGCTTTGCACATCGTCCGATGGCTCGGAAGATGCTCAGCACAAGGGTTCTGGCAGCGATGGCGGCAGCTTTGCGAACTTTCGTCCGGAGCGAATTGTTGAAGCTTGGAGTAACCATCAGGGTTCGCGTTGTCCTGGTGCGTCGGCTTTGGGCTGTGGTTGTAAAGGGATCGAATCATCGCTGGTCACACCTGCGATGGTGAATCGGTCGGCCAGGGACTTTGACGGCAGATCCACCGATCCGCCCGAGGTGTAATACTCTTGCCGAATTCCGGATGGATCCGCACCAGCAGTTCTTTGTGCATCGCTCAGTGCGGTACTGATCCAAGCAAATTTGGTTTCGGGGGTCGTGCCATTGCGATACATGACCCACCATGCTTCCTTCCATCGCTCATGCAATAAAGCTTCGACTTCTTTCATCTGTTTGGAACTCAGACCGAACTTGCGCTCGGCATCGGAGACCATTTTTCCGATGACGATTCGACGCCTGAGTTCGTTGCGGCTATCGAGTTCATAGTTCCAGGCGCTCTGTTGATCGGGGGTGATCGAATCGACTTCTCGAAGCCACGTTTTGACGGCGCTTTCGACTCGAAATTCAAAGTCCACACCACCTCGCTGGTTGGCTTCGGAGTAACTTCGAAAGACCGAGGCGAATTTGTTTCGCCACTCGGCTTCCATCAAGTCGACCAACTCTTTTGCCTGTTTGTCGTTGAGCTTGCACACGGTTTGAATGGCGTTGAGTTCTTGTTGGATCAAGCCTCTGACCCATTTGCGAGCCGTATGGTCTCTTTCGTTGACCGGTGCATTGGCACCGGCAACGACAACGCGTGCTTGAAGCTTGACAGCCGGGATCGCGACTTGTCCGCGAGCGAGCTGTGTCGAGCAAGCTATCGCAAGACACCAAGCGATCAGGCATGCCGATGTTTGGGCCAAGGATGGTTTAGCTGTCAGCGTGGGAGCAATCATTGGCGGCGATCGATCCTTTCGAAGTACTGATCCAAGCCGTAACGGAACTCTTCAGGCAGATTCGATCCGCTGGTTCCGGTGGCTTGTTCCACACCGTGATCTTGCCGTGTTTCTTTCTCGTTGACGCCTGGGCCGACCATAGCGATGGCCGCGTCGGTGGTGTCCCCTGAACCGCCGCCTCCGGGATTGGCGCCACCGCCACCCCCTTTGCTCTTGGGATTGATCCGTTTGCTCGACAGGAGCAATTCGATCGCTTCGGTCTGGGCTGCTACGGCAGCTTTGCCAGTATCAGGACGCTTGAGGGTCGACCACGCGTCGTTCATTGCAAGCTCTACCATTTGCATGAGTTCGATTTCTTTCGCGAACTCTTTGCTTCCATCGGGCAATTGCTCAATCTTCTCACCCACCATGACGATGCGATCTCGAAGTTGTTTTTGGGTATCGACCAACTCCTTGACGGACCCTTGGTATTGCTCGGCCGGCGCTGCGGCTTTGGATTGCTCGGCCACTCGCGTGCGGTCCCTGAGATTCATTTCGGCTTCGAGGATTTGCATGACTTCCAGGACGATCGACGGAGGCAAGGATCCTTTGGATTTGCCGCCTGGGCACTGGCCTTTGGAGGCCGGATCGACGAGGTCTTCAGCCCAGCGGTCAAACGCATCGGACCAGTACTCGGCTTCTGCAATGGTCACACCCTGTTGCTCGACAACTTCTTGGGTGATTTTTCGCAAACCGGCCAGGGGGTCTTCTTTTCGGATGTCATCGAGAACATCTCGGAATTTGACCATAGGTCTTCGTTCGTGGAAGGCTTCGAGGTCATCGATGATTTGTCCGACGTTGTTCAGGGCCACATTCTCTCTGGAGGACAATTGCTCTAGGGCTTGGCGATCCTCGCTTTTGAGCCGTTTGGCCCGGGTGCCGAAGGTGTTGGGAACCGATGTGCTGACTGCATCTGCGACGGATATCTGTTCGCGCGATGCGGCTTTGAATCGTTTGACCAATGTGCTACCTTCGAGGTTGGCCATGACTTTGTTGAGTTCGTCGGAGACTTTGTCAAATTCCTCTAGCAGTGCCAACTGTTGCTCGACAGCTTGCTCGATCGCTTCGGGATTCTCGGGTTCCTCTTTTTGATCTTTGGAGTTGGGTTTAGCACCGGCCAAGGTGGTTTGGGGTAGTCCAAGGCGTCCGGTGCTTGGCTTCTTTTTCTTGTCGTCTTGGGACTCTTCTTGATTTTGGCTGGGGGGTTGCTGGGACGATTCAGCATCGACAACCGTGGGTGCCTTGGGCAGATTATCTTTTGGCGAATCTTGATCGGACTTGGAGGAGTCGGCTCCGGAGGATTCGTTGCGATTGACACCGGCGACTTTGGGGGAATCTTTGGATTGATTCTCTGAGCTGGCCGTTTGGTTGTTCTTGGCGGCTTGTTTGAGCAGATTGGCAACCGACGGCATCCTGGATGCGGAGATGTCTTTGAGGATCTTTTGCATCTCGGCCCATTTCTCGAGGTGGCCTACACCGATTTCATTGTTCCGAGACGCTTGGCGTAGGAGATCTTCACCTCGCGTGGTCAGATTCCCTAATCGGCGAGCGTTGGCCTGTTCGGCTGCCGCTTGCTGTTCGATTTGCTTGATGGTCTCTGGGGACTGCAGTTCGCTTTCCGAGAGGGACCTGAGTTTCTTGTTGGTCTCGAGCAGTTGTAGTTCACGGTCTCTGACTTCGAGGGCCTCACGTTGCCATCGATTGAATTGCTGGAGGACCCAAAGAGCATGATCCGAGGGATTGAGGATCATGAGCAAGACAGGATTCGAGTAGACTCGATTTCTGCCTGGCATAAAGTCTTCGACAAAGAGCCTCAGTTCGATCGGTTGGGGATCGATACCCAGCGAGGTTGCTTGAAAGACGGCATCGGCATCGAGTCGTTCGGCCGTTGCACCGCCGGCAATCAGGACGCGTTCCCCTTGGGTTTGCTTAACTCCTACAGCTCCTTCGGCAGTCTTCCACTGAAGTCCAACTTGTTTGACACCGAAGTCATCCGAGGCATGGACTTGGAATTGTATCTGTTCGGAATCCAGCAGGACCTTGGCACGTGGCATGCCCTCGGTGTAGATCGTAGGTTCTTCGTCCGAGCGAACAATAATGTTCAGTGGAAAGGGGCTTTTGGCTTTGAGGCCAAAGCGGTCGATCCATTGAACTTCGTGCGAGGCGGTGGCTGGGTCTTGGAGTTGGTCGGAGTTGAAGTTTTCGTTGGCAACCTGCATCGCTTGGCTATCGAGAGTAACGCTCGAAAGCTCTCGTGAAGCTTTTCCGTTGATCGAATACGTCGTGCCTTCGACGATCGTCATCGCACCACTGCGGATGTCTTTGGTGAGCGCTTCGGGACGTTGAAGGTATTCCGGCAGACGGAGGTTCGCGCTGGCGGCAAGGAGCTCTGGGCGGGTTGTCGGAATGACTTCGATCGTCGGTGTCGCGTCGCCGATTCGCAGCGTCAGCTTGGTGGGCTGAATCATCGGAGGCAGTTCGAACTCATAAGCGTCGGAAGTCCGTGGGCTTTCGACCTTGGGCTGACCGGAAACCCAAAGGTTAGCCAGAGCGGGCTTCCAAGGTGAGTTTTCATTCAAAGGGACTTTGAGCGAAACCGATTCTCCGTGAGGAACAATCCACTGGGTTGGAAGATCTCCCAGCTGCGCGAAAGTAAAACGGGGAATCTTGCTCCATGGTGCCGCGAAACGCGCAAACGAATTGGCCGACGCTTGGGGATAAACCAAACCCAATCCCAGTGCCAATGCGGCCATGAGGCCTGCAAGCGACCACCATCGTTTGTGATGGGATTCAGGTGCTGCCTGTGTGAGATCTTTGGTGCTTGCGACTTGGGCGACTTGGTCCAGTGCCGCTTGGCACAGCGCCGGGGAACGCTTTTGCTCTTGAGGGTTCGAGGCTAGCTCGATCGCACTCAGGAGTGAATCCCCCATCGAGGGCATCTTGTCGGTCATGAGTCGTGCAAGAGACGCATGGCTTCGGTACCGCAGAATCCAACGCTCGACCCATATTGGGATCGTTGCCACGCTGGCAAAGGCGGCCAACCAAGCCGTCCAACGTCCCCAGGTAGGGAGATCGACAAAACGATCGATCAGGAAAACGGCCAAGTAACCGGCCAGGACCCCCAAGCAAGCGATCCCGAGGCTCTCCATCACCTTGGTTCGTCGCAGGTGCGCTCGGAATCCTTGAAGTTGCTGGCTCAGTGAATCTGGCAACTGGATCGAATGTCTTTGAATTTCGCTCATCCTGAGTGCTCCGGATTTTTTATCGCAAACATTTTTATCGAAAACTAAGTGCGGTCGATGCGGCGTGAACCTCGACGACCAATCGGTCTATGGGTGCATCGTAGAGTATACCCGTAACGGACCGGTTTTTCCCCAAATATTCCTGGAATTGGGGGGCTGTAAGTCCATTTCAACTCGGTTTTTTGGCCGTCTTCCCGCCTGGGGTAAAACGAATTCCACACGAACTCCTAACAAAATCTGAATCAACCGTTCCTGGTCTTCACACCAAGATCGCTACAATCAGGGCCCCTGAGTCTCAGATTCTCAACGGCCCACTGGGTCGATCGCTCCCCGTATTGACTGCACAGTCCATGATGATGCCATCGAAATACCAGCCTCTTTTGAACCGATCCATCGCACGCTTGCTCCTGTCGCTACCTGTCGCCATTTGCCTAAGTACACCGCTGACCCTCGCGCAAGACAAACGGCTCGAAGACAACCCGCTTGCTAAATTGCCCGGCATGAAGGCTTCTGGCAGTGTGCTGCTGCCCAACGGCTGGACGATCAATGCCCAAGGCAAACAAACCAGCCTTGGGGATTTCCCTGTCCACATGCTCCCAAGCCCATCGGGCACCGAATTGGCGATCCTCCACTGCGGCTACGGTGAACATGAAATCATCACCATCGAGCCCAAGACGCTCAACAAGATCGCTCGCACACCGATCCCTCAGTCCTTCTACGGCATGCAATTTAGCAGCGATGGAAAGCACATCGTAGCCTCCGGCGGTGAAGATGAACGAGTCTATCTGTTTCCGTACAACCAAGGCTTTCTCGGGCCGCCCAAAGTCTTGACGTTAGCGACCAAGACCGACAAGTTTGTTGTCTCAGGTGTGCTGCTTTCTGAGGACTCTCAAGCTCTTTATGCTTGCGGCTTGCTAGGTAACTCGCTCAAGCGAATTTCTAAACCGTTGGAGGTCCAGAGCAAGACCCAAATCAACAATACCGAAGTTGCCAAAGCGGATTTAGTACCGACCGAAATTCTCGCTCTACCTGATCAGAGTTACCCTTATGCCTTGCTCGAAGATTCCAAGAACAAGAAGCTCTACGTGAGCCTTTGGGGACGCGCTGAAATCGCCGTGATCGACCTTGTGGATTGGAAGGTCCAAGCCACTTGGAAAACCAAGTCTCACCCCACCGAGATGATCTTGTTGGAGGCTTCGAATCGTCTCGCAGTGGCTTGCTCGGATGAAAATAGCGTCGTGCTATTGGATCGAACCACCGGCGAGCTTCAAGAAGTCCTTGCGACGGCTCTGTATCCGGCGGCCAAGAACGGCAGCACCCCATCGGCCATCGCGATTTCTCCCGACCAACGGGTACTTGCGGCGGTCAACTCCTGCAACAACAACGTCGCACTGTTTGACCTGTCTGAACCAAAGAAATCCAAGTCGCTTGGGTTCATCCCAGTGGGTTGGTACCCCACCAATGTCAAGTTCTCCAAAGAGGGGGACCAAATCTATGTGACCAACGGCAAGGGGATGTCCAGCAAAGACAATCGCTACGGTCCAAACCCAAACAAACCTGCCCCAAAGAGTGTGACCGAATACATCGGAGGGCTTTTCCAAGGCACCCTCAGTGCAATCCCAACTCCCGCCCCTGAGGAACTTGCTGCAATGACTCGCTTGGCCTTCCAATCGGTTCCCTTGCAAGCCGACTCGAAAGTCGATAACGCAGGCCGCTCTCCAGACAACCCGATTCCAGCCAAAGTGGGTGATCCTAGTCCGATCAAACACTGCTTTTACATCATCAAAGAAAACCGGACTTATGACCAAGTCTTCGGCGATATTGCCAAAGGCAATGGCGAGCCAGATTTGTGCATCTTTGGTGAGCAAGTCACACCCAATCACCATGCGTTGGCCAATCAGTTTGTTCTGCTGGATAACCTGTATGTCGACGGTGAAGTCAGTGCCGACGGTCACGAGTGGACCATGGCCGCCTATGCAACCGACTTTGTCGAAAAGACTTGGCCTTTGACCTACGGCAAAAGCCGCGGCAAACTGACTTATCCCGCCGAAGGTGCAACCAAGATCGGTCAGCCATCGAGTGGATACCTCTGGGGTAAATGTGCCCAGGCAGGTAAATCCTATTTCAGCTTCGGGGAATTCATCGCCAACGGATCCAAACCCGGCGAACCTTCGCGAGCCAAAATCGCGGTGCTCGAAGGTCACTTCGATCCAAACTATCGCTCGTACGATTTGGACTACAGCGACCTGGATCGCGCCGAGTCCTTTATCAAGCGACTCAAGCAATTCGAAGCCGAAGATAACTTGCCCAGTTTCATTACAATGCACTTGCCCAACGATCATACGGCTGGGACTCGCGTAGGGAAGCTGACACCCACGGCCATGGTCGCACAAAACGATGCAGCGCTAGGCAAAGTCGTCGAAGCGATCACCAAGAGCAAGTTCTGGCCCCAGTGCGCGATCTTTGTTATCCAAGACGATGTCCAAAACGGCAGTGATCATGTCGATGCTCATCGCTCTGTAGCACTTGCAATCAGCCCATACATTCGTCGCGGGGCGGTCGATTCGACCATGTACTCGACATCGAGCATGCTCAGAACGATGGAGTTGATCATCGGTGTCGAACCGATGACGCAATTCGATGCTGCCGCTAGGCCCATGTACAACGCCTTCGATGCGACTCCCGATACGACCCCTTTTGAAGCCTTGCCACCGAGAATCGATATCACGGCGACCAACCAAGCCTTGGCTTGGGGTGCGGATCTATCCGAGCAGATGGACTTTTCGATTCCAGATGCCGCCGATGATTTGTTGCTCAACGAGATCGTCTGGCGAAGCGTCCGAGGTTCCGACAGTCGTATGCCACCCCCAATCCGCGCTGCGTTCTTCTTTGCCAAAGCCGGCGACGACGATGATGATGACGATGATGATGACGACTCAGAAGATGGTCGCTAGGGTGATTCGTGATTTTGGTTCCAAGAACAGCCTTAATGGTCGGAGTCGTTTTCCAATAGCCACGCGCGATTCAGGTCCAGTTGTTCTTTGTACCAAGGATCGTCCTTGCGATCTTGGGAGAGTTTTTCGAGTCCCTTCAAAGATTCCCTGCGGTATTCGATAGCCGATTCGACTTGGCCGCTGCGCTCTGAGAGTTCACCTAGCGAACACAGGCAGGTCACCAAATCGTCCAGCAGCACCATGCTCTCGGGAGAGAGGCTTTGGAGTTTACGGGTGATTTCCAACGCTTTTCCCCAGCTCTTTTGAGATAAGTCCCATTTTTCGAGTCTGAAGTAAACTTCGCCAAGGCTCTTTTCCAGGATCGCCCAATCGGCTTGGTATTCCATCACGTCGGGGTTGGATTCAGCAAGCTTGGTTGCGATCCTTTGAGCTTCTTGAAACGAATTCACTGCCTCCTGGTCTTCTCCTAGTTCTGCACTAGCTTCGCCCAAAATCAGCAAGGCCAAGGTGCATTCGGATTGGTTGCTCTGGGACTTTGGGTTCAGCTCGATCGCCTTTGAGTAGGAGTCCACGGCAAGTGCCGAGTACTTTTTGGTCTGTTTCGGGTCCTTGATGGTGTTGGTGTATTTGGTCATGTTGTACCAGCCTCGCGCGATGTCCTTTTGAAGTTTCTCGGAAGGGCCGAAACGTTCTAATAGCGACTGCCGCTGATCTTGGCTTTGCACCCAATCCGCCATCCCTTCTTCGATTCGCCCAAGAGAAAACTTGGCCAGCCCGATGTTCATGAGTGTGTTGCACGCCAAACGTTGGTACTTCAGTTGGCTTGGATCTTTGGCGACCAGTTCCAACCGATAGCGATGCGATTGCTCGAAGGCATCCAAGGCGTTTGTATAGTCTTCCGATTGACTTGCCAAACTTCCGATGGCATTGAGAGTATCGGTAAGAGCTTCGATTCTGCCGATATCTTCGGGGGACTGTTTGACGAGCCGTTCCTGTAGATTTCGTGCTTCGTTATAAGCTTCCCGAGCCACATCCGATTGTCCTAAGAGCTTCTGCACCATACCGAAACGAAAGTTCGCTTTGCCGATCTCCTCGAGAATCTGAGTGTCGGTATTGCTTGCTTGCTTCTTGCTTTCAGCCAGAAAGTATTCGTAGTGAGAAAGGGCTTTTTGAAGAAGCGTTGTTCGGAGTTTTTGGAGTCCTGGTTGATCGAGCAGTTCGTCCTCGGAGACTTGGGTAAATAGGTCATCGACCACCTGAAGGGCTTTGTCGAGCCGTGACTGAGAAACCGCAAGGGCTTGGGTCGTTTGACGATAACCGATCGCGATGGCTCCTAAGGTGCAAAGTGCAAGGATCGCTGCGGTTGCCATCAGTGCCGCGAGGGCTCGATTGCGGCGAGCCCAACGCCATGCTCGTTCCAAAGCGCTGACTGGACGAGCCACGATAGGCACTCCATCGAGGTACCGTTGCAAATCGTCGGCAAGTTCCTGGCAGCTGCCATAGCGCTTCGACGATTCCTTTTCGATCGCCTTCATGCAGATGGTTTCCAAGTCGCGGTCGACCGAGGGGTTGGTCTGGGTAAGCCCTACGGGAGGTTTCTCTAGGATCTGACGGATCGTTTCCTGGACCGTGGGAGCCGCAAAAGGTGGGTGACCTGCAAGCAGGTGATAGAGCGTTGCACCCAGCGAGTACTGGTCTGCGGACGCTCGGACACGCGAGGCGTCTTGGGCTTGTTCTGGAGACATGTACGAGGGTGTCCCCATGATCTGGCCAGCATAAGTGATGGAATTATCGCTGTGAACGAACTTGGCCAAACCAAAGTCGGCTACCAAAGGGCGATCGGTGGATGTTTCTACCATCACGTTGTGAGGTTTCATGTCGCGATGCAGGATCCCTTGGTCGTGGGCAGCTTGCAAAGCCCTCGCGATTTGCATGACATACTTTGCCGCAGCCCGATTCTCTAAAGGTCCTTTCCGCAGCATATCGAACAAGCTTGTTCCCTGAACAAACCTCATCGCAAAGTATCTCAAAGGTGATTTGCCAGGACGCTTCGAGGGGACTTCGCCAACCTCATACACCGAGATGATGTTGTCGTGCTGAAGCGACGCGGCTGCTTTGGCCTCGGTGCGGAAACGCTCAAGTGCATTGGCGCGCGTTTGCAAGTCGGCTGTTTCGAGCACCTCGTTGCGGACTACTTTCAATGCCACAAGTCGATTGGCTGATATTTGTCTGGCTCGATAGACGATCCCCATTCCTCCTCGCCCCAGTTCCGAGAGGATTTCAAAACCGGGTATCTCGGGATGGATGGATCGACTCGTTTTGACAGGCTGATCCAGAGCCTTGGTTTGACCCAATTGAGTTGCGTCTTGGTCATCGGGAGCGGCCGCAAGCGTCTGGAACTGAGGGTCGAAATTCAGAATTGTGTCGCGGCATTCGGGGTAGTCATGGACGAGTTGCTCCGTATCGATGGTCAAACCAGATTGATGGATTTGCTTTAGCTCCTCCTGGACCAACAGTTTGTAGATGACCAAGTTTCTGCGCAATTCAGGTTGTCGCTCGAGGTACTCCAAAGCGCGGGCTTTCTCGCCTCGTTTCCAGCGATTGGCTAGATCTTGTGGTAATCCATCGAGCATGACGCAATCGCCTTAGAAGGACACTGGAAAAACCTCATTGGGACTGGTTTGATCGCGCAAGATCCTTTGTCCTTGCTCGACCAGTTCAGGTCGCTCTTTGGATAGATCGACCGATTCGCTGGAATCCTTCGAGAGATCATAGAGTTCCCAGTTCGATGGGTTCTTGGTCGCAAGGCCTCTGCGCAGGAGTTTGTAATCTCCCCATCGAGCGGCGACTTGGCCCGAGTATTCAGGAAAGACCCAGACCATCGGTGGCCGATGGCTCAATGACTGAGCTTGGGTAAGCACTGGCCAAAGACTGACGCCATCGGTAGTTGTGGATTGCGATAAATTCTGTTTTGCGATTCCTGCCGCATCGCAGAGGGTTGGAAACCAATCGGCAAAATAGCTTGGTGTTGATTCGACGCTTCCTGGTGGAATCACTCCTGGAAAACGAGCGATCATTGGGACTCGAATCCCACCTTCGTAGAGGCTTCCTTTGAAACCGCGAAGTCCCGCCGTGCTTTGAAAGAAACGTGGATCGGCACCACCGACGTGAAAATCCGGTTCGTTGTTGCCTGCATGGGTAGCTCCGTTGTCGCTTGAGAAGATCACCAAGGTCTTGTCGCTCAGGCCGTGGCGATCTAAAGCATCTAGGACTCTTCCGACATGCCGATCCAAATCGTAAATCATGGCTGCGTAAGCTGCCCGGGGGCGCGGGTGGGGCAGATATCCGTTGCCCCCCCGATACTCTTTGGTGTCCCACTCTTTGGGGAAACGCTCAAGCGTTTCGACGGGAGGATGCATCGCCACGTGGGGTTCGATGAAAGGCAGATACAAAAAGAAAGGTCGCTTGGCATGGGCTTCGATGAACGCTTCGGCCTGCTGGATCATCCGATAAGGTGCGTAATTCTCGCCGACAAAGTCGTCGGCGATGATCGGCCCATCGGTGGCTTTGCGATGACCGGGCTTGCCCTTTTGATTCAGTCTAACGCGTTGGGAATTGTCCCAGAGGAATTCGGGGTAGTAGCTATGCGCGACGGCTTGGCAGTTGTATCCAAAGAACCGATCGAAACCCTGTCGATTCGGATCGCCTGAGCTGCCCACCGGTCCGAGTCCCCATTTGCCAAAGGCACCGGTGGCATAGCCAGCCCTCTGCAGCACTTGGGCGATCGTGACAGCTTGCTCGCTCAGCGGATGTTGCCCTTCTGTAAACTCAGGAAACCGAACTTTGGCTTGCTGGTTCCCACGGATTTCAGCATGGCCTAGGTGCTTACCGGTCATCAGCACGCATCGCGATGGAGCGCATACCGGAGCACCGCTGTAATGCTGAGTGAATCGCATCCCCTGGCTTGCCAGAGAATCCAAATTGGGTGTTTGCAATCGGCTCTGCCCGTAGCAACCCAGTTCGCCCCAGCCAAGATCGTCCGCAAGGATAAAGACGATGCTGGGTGCTCGATCTTGAGCCAAAGATACGTTGGCCAAGCCCCAGGCGATTGTCGCTAGGAGTACCCAAAGCAGATGCCGTGAAATTTTGGTGATGAGGGTAGGCATGTTGCTAGTTGGTATATGCTAGGGTTTCTCTGGGTCAGGGCGATTCTCTAAGGCGGTCTTACGATCTTTGAGTCTCTCTAAGATACTTCGGACGACCGGTTGTCGGGCCGCTCCCGATTCGAGCATTTTCTCGGCCAGCGCCGTCGCTTCAGCCAAATACTGCTTGGCCTTTTCCGGTCTTCTAAACTGCGAAGTAAACTCGACCAATTGGACTTTGATTTGCAAGAGATTGATCCCGTAGAGGGGGATGTCGGGGAACCGATCCACGAGTCCTTGCTGGATCGAGATGGCTTGTTGGAATTTCGCGATGCCATTTTCAACGCGCTCGAACTGACGCTCCGTCGAGGCTTCCTGTGCAAAGGGCATCGACCAAGCCACGCGGGCCAAGAGCGATGCATAGAGGGCTTGGTACTCGGGTACCGAAGGATGCTCCTCGATGACTTCACGCATCAGTCCGATGGCTAGCTCAAGCCGTTTTCCATCGTCGGATGGGACCATAAGACTGCTTGCGTAAAGATTCGCAAGGTCGTACTTAAGAACTGGGGATTTTGGGTTCTTCTCAAGCAGTTGCTGAAATATCTCGGTCGCTTTGGAAAGGGACGTTTCGAAGTCCGCTTGATTGCCAAGCAGGCGCGATAATCGCATGCGATCGCGATGGTTGCGGGCCAAGTCCAAGCGGTACTGCGATTGCGATGGATCCTCTTGGCAGAGTTTTTCAAGCAACTCGATCGCTTCGGTGTTGTAGCTTAGGTCCCTCTGGATTCGAAGAACCATCGGTGGGGCCAAATCGATGGGGTTTCCAGCAGGTCGATTGAAGAAAGGTGGGAAGTTCCTGCGTCGGCGTTCATTCAGACTGCGTTCCAAGGCCAAGCGTGCACCTCCACTACAAAGACTGCTCAGAGCCGAAGCCAGCGCAAGGCGACCTTCAGGCGAATCGGCGAATTCCGGGTGCTCTTTGAGAAGCTCGCGCAGCTTCTGCATTTCCTCCTGAGCTTTAGGGACTTGGTCCCTTCGAGCATGCAATCCGATGAGTTCCTTGCGAGCCTTGAGTTCTTCGTTGAGGACCTTCTTGAGATCTCCGAGATTGTCTTTGTTGGCTCGAATCGATGCGAATTCTTTGATCGCGTTGCTCAGCGAGTTGGTGGCTTGGTCATGCCTGCCAATCTTGTGCTCAATCTCACCGACTCTGCGGCGAGCGATGGCTGCGTCGAGCCGCAGGTCGGCTGAGTTTTCTTGCGCAAAACGATCGAAGAAGTCTTGTAAAGAGTTCAGAAGTTGGACATCGGCCTGAGTCAGTACTGCATCGGCAAAACCAATCGAATCGACGTTCTCGTTGTCGAGTTCAAGTATCTCCAGGCTGCGGCCTCGCGAGGAGATGTTTTGGGTGATGGTATCGAAGGCTTCTAGGGCCAAATCCATATTCTGTTTTGCCCTCTTGGCCTCGATCTCGGCTCGACCCAACGCCTCGGTACGCTCATGTAGAGTTTTTGCGGAAAACGCATTGGCTTGGCGAAGTTCTTCGAGGGTTTTGGATTGCTGTGCGTTCCAGAGCCCAAGGAGGATCGCGATGGCAAAGAGCAATCCAAAAAGGCTCGCTGCAAGCGTCGCGATGGCTCGATTGCGTCGAGCCCATCGGATCCCCGACTCGATCCACGTTTCACGTCGCGCCAAGATCGGTTGGTCGTCGAGAAACCGCTCGAGATCCTCCTGCAGGAGCTTTGCCCTTGGATACCGCTTTTCGGGTTCAATGGCAGCGGCTTTCAGGACGATCGTTTGAAGATCCACAGGGATCGTTTGCTTCTCATAACTGGTAAACTCGACTTGGCTATAGAGTGTCGGGTCCAACAAGCGACGCTTGGGAGAATCCATTGCGGGCCTGAGGGTCAGCAGTTCAAAGAGGGTCAGTCCCAGACTGTAAATGTCGCTTCGAGGATCAGACTTGCCAGCAAACTGCTCGGGTGCCATGTAACGTAGGGTCCCGAGCAACTCGCCTGTTTGGGTTTGTCCATCGAGATCCTCACGCCGAGCCAATCCAAAGTCAGCGACCCAAATGGTGCCCGAATCGTCCAGCAACAGATTGCTGGGTTTGATGTCCCGGTGGAGGACTCCGGATTGATGTGCATAGTCCAGTGCGCTGGCGACGTGGCTGACGAGTCGACTGATATTTCGGAAATAGTGTTTGGGTAGTTTCGCACCAGGTTGCTGGGCGCTTGTGGGCTCTGGGGTGTGAGACTCCTGCTTTGTGGTCCAAGAACCACCGCGTGTGGGCTCGTTGTGATGACCGATCGTAAGCTCGCGGGTCGCGCTTGCGAGGGTTCGATCCGAGTCCTCTCCGAGGTTCTCCTTCACGTAGCTGGTAGAGGCTTTGGGCTCGGCGGACGATCCAATAGTTCTTTCTTGAAGAAGCTGATCGAGGGCATCGTGGGTCTGCTGGTCGATCGGCAGTTGGCTTTGCAACACGCCTTTGGAACGTCTTTGCAGCGATTCGATGATTTGGGCTAGAGTGGATCCATGGATTAGCTGCATCGCGTAGTAGAGAAGGCCGTGGTCTTGGCCTGACCCGTACACCGGAACGATGTTGGTGTGGTGAAGTCCTGCGGCCGACTGAGCTTCACGACGGAATCGATCTTTGCTTTGCTGACTCGCAGCGGCTTGGGCATGGATGACCTTCAAGGCGACCTTGCGATGCAGCGATTCTTGGATGGCTTCGTACACGACTCCCATACCACCATGACCGATCCAGCGGAGGATCTTGAAGTCATCGAAGTGGCTGTGGGCTGGCAGGTAACCATGCTGGCCCTCGGCTCTCTGGCTCTGCGCTGGCTCTGTGGAAGCAAGGGAAGCGGTGGCGTCCTTGGCGCTGACTCTTTCGACGATCTGAAGCGAAGGGAAGACGCTGCGGATCATCGAAGCATGTTCGGGGTGTTTTTCCGCGTAATGATCGATGCTAGGGGTGTGGCCGGATCGGAGTTGCAAGACGAACTCGTCGGCGATTTTCTCGAAGGGGTGGCGATCGCCTGTGTCCTTGGTATCCATCACTGCGGTTCCTTCGAACTTGGGTCTTGCATGATTTCGGCCAATCGGACCGCTGCGCGGACGTATCGGTTGCTTGCGGCTGTGGGCGAAATCCCCAGAGCTTGAGCGGTTTGAAGGTTACTCAAGTATTCGAAGTGACGCATGGCCAGTATCTCGCGGTCGATCTCATGCATCGATTCTAAAGCCATTTGCAATCGTTGTTGCTGTTCGTCTTTGAGCATCCGCTGGCTTGGTGAAGTCACATCGTCGGCTAGCCATCGCGCCATGGTCATGCTGGTGGTATCCGAACCTGCAAGTGGCATGGCGTGCTCGCGATGAACGCTTCGTTTGTCTCGGCCGTGCCCGCGCTGCAGATCCCAAAGCGTTTGAAGTACCCTTTGGCGAATCCAGACCATGGGATGAAGTTCCGGGGTATCAAGCAGTTCTGTGTGACGCTTGAGTATCTGCAAATAGGCTTCTTGAAGAACATCCCCTGGATCGATGCGGGCCTGAAATGCCGGGTCCATTCGAAATCGAACGATCTTTTCGAGCCTGGGGCGAACCGACTCAAAGAACACCGTGAGTTGTTCGAGGTTTCGAATCGACAAAGGTTCTTCGGTCCCAGTTTCATGGGAAACCGGCCAAGGGGATTTATCCGTCATACGAGGATTATCCAACGATTCGGCTCGCTAGCCAATAGAATTCAAAAAAACTCATTTGAGAAAGTGGATCTCTCAAGCTCCGCGTCGGTAAGCTATCTTAGCCAGCCAAATTGCGGCGATTGGTCCGTTTTTCCACGAGCCTGGCAGTTTACCATCAGAAAAGGCTTCCCACCATGAAACGCTACCCCTTCTTAAAAACCCTTGCCACCTGCGCGCTTGGCCTATCGGTAACGGCAGGCTTGCAAGCTCAAGATCCCGAGCCCAAAAATCCCGAATCTCCGGGACGCCCTGAAGGTCGCCGTCCGGGCCAAGGCCGATTGCAAGAGAATCGACCCGGCGAAGGTAGACCCGGCGCTGGTCCAGCCAATCCCGAAATGGCGGCCCGAGGCATGGCGATGATGCTGCGGAACTTACCGGTTTTCCGAACGCTCGATGCCGATGAAGATGGCCAACTGTCTGCCTCCGAAATCGAAAATGCCTCGAAGTCGCTGCTGAAGCTCGATAAGAACGGTGATGGAGTCTTAAGCGCCGAAGAGCTTAGGCCCGATCCGGCTCAAATGCCAATGTTCGCAGGACCTAATGGTCCAGGACGCCCCGGTGCCCCTGGCGCTCCGGGAGCTGGCCCAGGCCCTGAGATGATGTTGCGAATGTTCGAGAATCGCGACCTAGACAAAGATGGTAAGCTTTCGGGGGACGAAATTCCCCCTCAGATGAAAGAGCGTCTCTCCAATATGGATACCAACGGAGACGGTGCGATCGACAAGTCTGAAATCGAGCAAGCCATGCGCAGGCTCGAAGGCATGCGGCCAGGAAATCGTCGCCCTGAAGGTCGGACCGAAGGAGGCGAGGGGGTCCGACCTCGTCGCCCATCATCGGATACCTGATTGGTCCGTCTGCTTTTTGTTTCTTGAGACTGTTTCCTGGAATGCAAACCAATGCTCACTTATTCGAAATCCAGTCCCATCCGATGGTTTGGTAATCCTGGTGCTATTGGAATCGCGACCATCGTTTTGTTAGTCTCGTCGGCAACTCGGTGGCCAGCTCAAGCCCAAGCCCAGGCCGAGAGTCCAGCAAACGAGAGTCCAGCAAACGAGAGTCCAGCAAACGAGAGTCC
>JAGWZB010000486.1 GCA_018969045.1 Planctomycetota bacterium
AACATCTCGGGTGATTACCAACGAGCGATCAATCGAGTGAACTCCAAGTCTCGTCAGTACCTAGGCTCACGGCAGTTGATGGCTCGCTATCTGTACTGCTTGGCGCAACTGATTGTGCCTAGAGATCATGAATTCCCAAGCATGGTCGGAGTATCGAATCAACTCATCAAAGATCGACTTCGTGCTAGGTCTCTGGCACAGTGGGCGGTCAATGTCGTCGACTTCCGCGATACCGATGCGGCCATGACCCGTTTCGAGTACGACATCTACCCTTTTGGAGTTCGCAACGCAAACTTTGACAGGACCGCGTATTGGGCTCCCGATCGACTCATCGATGCAGGCACAAACACACTTAGACCACGACAGAGGAACTTTATAGGAGTGGTTTGGGGAATGGAGCAACCCGAACTGCTCTTGACCGAATCGCTGGCATTCCATGACACACGCAGTCGGGATACCAATATGGACGATGGTCCTGGCAAGGAACAAGGGCAAGGCGACGAGCATTTTGATCAATATCGTTTCCCCCAAGGCTCTTTATTTCTGGAACTCTATGCTCCTCGATCGACCTATGTCAGTACCGATCCTGTACTGCCAGGTGCTCCTTCGTCGCTTTACTATGTCGATTCCAACAATGGCAATCGGATCAAACTGCTTTTGAATAAGACGGCACCCGCAAGTCCGGATTGGGGTGCCCAACCCGTTTGGAGAATCGGGATTAGCCAAAGCACGCCACCGGGATCCAACATCAAAACCAAGAATCCAAATGTTCTTTACCAAGGGGGCGATAACAACAACAATCGGCTCGCTTGGCTGGATCCTCAGTTCGCCCAAGATAGTGACATCACCGGGGATGCTGCCAGTACCATTCCTGAATCCAGTGTGGGCTCGGGTTTGGCTCAAAACCTCAACACTGCCACACCGGCGACGGAAGTCTTCGAACGGATGATTTGGTTCACCCAAGAATCGGCACGCACGGTTCCTCGCGTTCCGAACTTGCAAGGAAACAATATCCCCGCAGAGAATGCAAATCGTGAACACATGGTTTATTACAACCGCACCACCCAGCAAGGTGATCCGCTGCTGCTCGAAGGTGGCAGTTACATGGTCGTCGGTCCACGCACCGAAACCAACATCGGTTCATTGGCTAACAATCCAGAGACCGGAGCCCCATGGCCAGTGCGATTGCTTAGAAACCAAGTCGCAGCCAGCCCACCGATCCACTCCCCAAGCCATCAGACAATCACCCTGGGTTCAAACTCGATCACAACAACGCTTGTCAATGGTGAATCGATTACACGCTATCGACCCGACTGGATCAATAACATCAAGTCTCCCTTGGGTGTTGTTTGCGCTGCCGTTGTCCCAACCAACACCGGCAATGGCAACAACATGACATGGCTCAACTGCTTTCCCAAGGGAGTCGGAGTTAACGTTTCGATGCCCAATCCGATCGAAAACCAAGGTTATTGGACAAACAATCGAATGCCCACGACGGTGCTCAACTCCAACGACCGCCGCCAACAACGAGCCGACAACCGCTGGGGCTACAACGATCTGCCACCTGACTCATGGGTGGATATGTCGAATCCAGGTGCCTCTACATTTCCAGACAAGCCATTTGATTCTCCGGAAGCGAACCTCAATCCGATCCTCAATCCAACCAACGGCAATAGGATGAGTTTGCAGGGAACCTATGACAACGTACGCACAGCCTGCCTGCAACGGCTTGCCGATCCAGATTTCCCCTACGATCCTGTCAACAATCCCTACATCACGATCGATTGGATATCGATCGATTTGACCGTATTCAACGGTGAAACACCCAAGGGCTCGGATTCCAAGGATCCCGGTGCGAACGTGGCTTTCCAATCCCGTTATAAAGACGGCGGAACTCGGCTAAACGCCAACAGCAAAGTCAACACCGGCACCGGCCAACCCAACCCCAATCCAGGGGCAAAGAACTGGGGATTCTCCTACCACTCCTCCTCGACCGCACAACTGCGAACGACACCGTATCAAAACTTCGTGCAGCCCGATCCAGCACCGGGCAACGGTCCACAGTTCGATCGATATCCATCCTACTTCATGGCGCAGTTGGGATACGCTTCGCAGCAACCCGGCGACAACAACATGACTCAAGCGATCCACAGCAGCGCGACCTCGCTTGGGTATGTCAATGTTGGATATCGCTACCAAAACATTTTAGGAAATGTCAACGATTCGGCGGATCAATACGATGGATTTGGCCCTCCGCAATCGGTCCAGAATCAACCCGAATACAACGGCTCTCCTCGCGATCTGACGTCTCCGGCTTGGTTCAACCGCAGCTTTGCCAGCGCCAACGAACTGATGATGGTACCCCTGACGGCCCCAGGCCAGTTCGGCTACTACTTCGATATCGCCGACGACATGACCGCCAGAACTCCATTTGGATTTTTGCCGTCGTTCCAAGTCTCCAACTCTCTGGTGACGAATATGAACTACGCCGGTGCCAACGATATCGCGACCTACACACCGATCGATACCAACGCGACCAATACCGCACGACTTAGCGGGTATTGGATGCGACGGGCCGGGGATTGGCCAACCAACGTTCAAAAACCCCCCGTCCAAGCCGATTGGGGATTGATCCTTGAACTTGTGGAAACCACTCCGGCGTATGTCGACACGGTCAAACAGCTGGACCTGGAGCGTTTGTTTTTGGCCGCCTTCCCAGGCGGAAACATCGACCCCTGGGCAGCCAGATTCCTCCATTCGTTCATCCCCAGGAATTTCACTGGAAACAATGAATCGGAGATCTACCGAGGCGCCTCTTTGCTTGCCCCCTACAAC
>JAGWZB010000487.1 GCA_018969045.1 Planctomycetota bacterium
CTCGGATTATTAGCGATGGTAGCAGGCACACTCCGTTGTGCCGTCCGCCAGGGGTGTAACTCGGATTATTAGCGATGGTAGCAGGCACACTCCGCTGTGCCGTCCGCCAGGGGTGTTTGTGCGACTGATTGAATCTTCAGAACGGCACATGGAATGTGCCTAATACCTTGTAGGGCACATGGAATGTGCCTAATACCTTGTACGGCAGGCACACTCGGCTGTGCCGTCCGCCTCCCATGGAAAACTTAGAGTGTTCTGGTCGTGAATTAGCGACGAGGGGCTTAGTCGATAACAATGTCATCTTGGTCAATCCTGTCCGCCGTCAATGAAGTCAACCTTGTCAACACCGTCAATGCCGTCCAATAACTTCGTCGCTAGGCGGCGTGGCGCAACTACACCCAGGGCGGCGCTTCGCTTTGCCCTGGGCTTTCTCATGGTGCCCCGTTGGGGCGGAGAGCCTAAGAAAACAGCCGCACTGATTTCGGAGAAATCAGCGACGATGGGAAACCGGCGAACCGATTTCGGAGGGGCCCATTGGTCCAAAAATTAGCGGATCAGCCTTGGATGAACGCTTGTGGTTATAATCCAACCGTCGTTTTGTCTTTGGAGTTTGTGAACGAGGTTGCTTATGCGCTGGTTGGAGTGGATCGTTGCCATGATTTGGTTGGCAACCGGTGCGAGCCTTGCGACGCGAACCTATTTTGTTTTCAACTATGCGGCTTATGCAAACCTTCCACCTCACCTTGAAGTGATCGGTTTTCCACTTGCCGTGGTTCCGATCCTGCTCTTTGCGTTGTTTTCTTTACGCTTTGGTGGCAACGCCGAGCCGAGTTCAGATCCAATCGAACGCAGGCTCTGGGGTTGGCGATCTACAGTTTGCTTGCTCGTAGCGTGTGTGCCTTTGGGGACCGGTTGGTTGACCATGATTTTGCGGCCCACTCCTAAAGGGATCATTCAAGTTGGAGTTTGGGAGCCGATCCTCTTTGGGGTGATGACCGGACTTGCTCATTACTGGTCTGATGGCTCCGGGCTTGAGAGCCTAAGGGACCGCATCACCAAGGTTTTCGGAACCTCTTGGCATTCCTTTGGGTTGCTCTGTGTTTTCACGATGGGTGTTGGAACATGGTGGTTCCTTCAATCAAAATACCTGTTCGATTCGTTTCAACTTGGATTTAACGATTTTGGCCATTTCCTCCTTCGAGTGATTCACACCATTAGGGGGCAGGGATTCTTGATGGAAGCTCCCTTTTTGCCCACCTTTTGGGACCATTTCAATCCTGGGGTGGCATTGCTGGTCCCGCTTTGGTGGATATGGCCCAAGCCGGAGCTTGTTTTCTTCCTTCAAGCGTTCGCGCTGGCGGGATCCTCGCTGCTTGTATATGGCATCGCCTTAGCCCATCGCTTGAGCAAGCCCTGCGCTGCGCTGTGGGGTGTGGCTTGGCTTGTTTACCCTTCGGTTGGGCAAATGAATGTCGCCTACACGTATGGATGGCATCCGATCAGTTTCTCGATTCCATGTCTGCTTGCTGCGTATTGGCTCCTTATGCAAGGTCGAACGAAGACCGCTGTAGTGAGTGCGATTTTGGCATGCAGTTTTGAAGAGGGAGCGATTGCCGCGATTGGGTGTTATGCGGCAATGCGAGCGATGCGAGGGTTCTTCACCGAGAGCATAGAACCTCTTGATGACCAAGGGAGTTCCGACCGAGAGTTATCGGGGATAACTGCCGGGCAATGGGCAGTGGTCTGGCTCCTGTGCTCCTTATGTTTTCTTGCGATTTATCGCTGGAGTGGGCTAGCGCCGTTTCAGACCGGTCGGTTCGCGAAACTTGGATCCAGCGCGATCGAGATCTGTTTGTCACCGGTATTGAGACCTACTGTTTTCTTCGGTCTTTTATTTCGGTCCCGAAATCTCTTTTTTTTGTTATTCCTGATTTCGCCCTTTGCAGTTTTGATTCCAAGGGTTCAGATCCTATGGGCTTGGGTCGCAGCAGCACCACTTTTTCTGGTTCTGTTACTGTGGGAGCACATGCCTGCTCAAAGCCTTGCGTTTCAATACGCGAGCGTGATTTTACCGATCCTGTTCCTTGGAGCGATCGAGGGTAGTTGCCGATTTAATGCATGGAAATCGGTGCTGAGTGTGTTTGCAATCGGATGGACATTGAGCCTATTTGTGGGTCAATTCCCTTGGAGTGGCGATACGCTGACAGATGTGAAATCGCGCAGTTATCCGCCAGTAGCACGGTGGACCGGGACGTCCGGGACCAGGGCAAAAGGGAGCAGCGACCATCGAGTTTTTCATCAACAGATTCGACAAATTCGAAGTGAATTGCACGTTGGCTCTGTCCCTTTCGAGCGCAGCAGAATCTTGGCCACAGGGAGGTTGGCGGGACATTTTCTCGGAGCGCTAGAGCTTGAAACCGTAGGGCAGTATTTTGACCGCTTCAGCGAATATCGACAACTTTATCCGGATCTATCTTCTCCTCTTCTCCACTATGATATGATCCTGCTTGATCCCATCGAAGGCTTTCAGCAAACTCAGGATCAGACCAAGCAGATTCGGGAGATGGCCTTATCGCTGGGTTTTGAGCTTACCACGTTCATCGACGGGTTCGACGTGCTCAAGCGACCCTATAAGAGTGCAGAAAAGCCCTAAAATGTGCGTTCTCAGATCCAGAATAAAGCCCAAACCCCAAAGCGTCGTAACACGGGCTTATCTAAATAGCTCCACACGTTTTCAGGTGCGCTACGCAGCCAGAGCAAATGTATTCCGCATGTCGGCGTAGTAGTTGTTATTGTATCTGAGCCATTCCATGGCAAGGGACGCCAGCTCCT
>JAGWZB010000488.1 GCA_018969045.1 Planctomycetota bacterium
GGTGATTTCTCCGCGGAGAAATCACCCGACGTGAAAACCCAACGGCATACTCCGAAGCTTTCGCAAATACAAAGTGACGCAACGAACGGGTTTAAAATATGGTATAATTCTTGGCCCCCGTCAGTCCTGCCCTCCACCCCACCTACCCTTGAATCGACATGCTTCCGATTCGAAAGACTCTGCTCTCGGCGATCCTGACTCTAATTTGCTTCTCCTTCATCGCTTGTCCGATTTCAATTGGTCTGGCTCAAACCTCCGAACCGGTCCATTTCGAGACCCAAGTGCGAGCAATTCTCAAGGCCCATTGCTTCCACTGCCATGGGGAGCAGGAACATCGCGAAGCGGGTCTGGATTTGCGTTTGGTGCACTTGATGAAGAAAGGTGGCGAGTCCGGATCGGCCATCAACCCCGGTTCCTCCAAAGATAGCCTCTTGATGCAGCGAGTCGATTCGGGTGAAATGCCCCCTGGTGGAAAAACCATCCCCGAATCTCAAAAAGAGGTACTTCGCCGATGGCTTGATTCCGGGGCACTTACCAAACGAGAGGAGCCTCAAACACCCAGTGTCGAAGACTGGACCGAAGAGGAACGCACTTACTGGCTCTATCAACCCGTAGCCAATCCCATCGTTCCACCGATCGCAGCAGGTGATGAATCGCTAGCAAGTTCACCTATTGATGCGTTTGTCTTGGAGAAAATCCGTCAGAAGCAAATACCGATTGCACCGATAGCAGACCGACTGACCCTCATCCGCAGATTGAGCCTGGATCTGCTAGGGATCCCTCCTACCCACGAAGAATGCCAGTCCTTTGTCGAGGACCCGAACATCGACGCTTATGAAAGACTCGTGGATCGACTCCTTGCAGACCCACGCTACGGTGAACACTGGGGGCGGCACTGGTTGGATGTGGCCGGCTATGCCGATAGCGATGGATACAGCGAGCATGACACTCAAAGGCCATGGGCTTGGCAGTACCGCGACTATGTGATTTCAAGTTTCAATAGCGATTTGCCTTACGATCAGTTTGTCATCGAGCAACTTGCAGGTGATGAACTGGTCATGCAGCCTTGGGAGAATCTAGCCTCTGAGCAACAAAGGATTCTCTCTGCAACAGGATTTCTAAGAACCGCTCCGGATGGAACGGAGCATCAAGGTGTGGATCAAGAGGTTGCTAAAAACGATGTGATTGCAGACACGATCAAGATCGTGTCGAGTTCGTTTCTTGGTCTCACCGTCGGATGTGCACAATGCCACGACCATCGTTACGATCCGATCTCGCAGAGGGACTACTATCGGATGCGAGCCTTGCTCGAGCCGGGCCTGGACTGGAAGAGCTGGAGAGGCAAGTCGGCTCGATTGGTCAACCTCTGGGATGCCCAACAGAGGCAAAGAGCAGCCGATGTGGATAAAGAGCTTTCGGAGCTTGAGGCCAAGCGGCTGATGGAACTCGATGCGATCGTCAACGATATCTTTGAAAAGGAAGTGGCCAAACTACCTCAGGAGCAGCACGAAGCTGCAAAACTGGCTCGGTCGACCGCTGCGGACAAAAGATCCCAGGAGCAGCAAACACTCCTCAGGGACTTTCCTAGCCTCAACGTCGATCGCGGCAGCGCGATTCTCTACGATGGAGCTCGGATCAACGAGTTCAACAAGAAGTACGAAACCCTCTCTGCTGAGATCAAATCCAAGCGACCAGCGGACCTGTTTCTCGCCAGTTTTTCAGAGGTCCCCAACCAGATCCCCACCACGTTTCTCTTCTATCGAGGCGACTTTCACCAACCCAAAGATCCGATCCAACCAGGCGGCCTGAGCATCCTTGGCGAGCACGATAAGATCGCGCAAGACGATCCAAGTGTACCGACTAGCGGCAGACGGTTGCAGTTCGCCAAGATGCTAACCACCGGAGTGCATCCTTTACTGACTCGATCGATCACCAACCGGACGTGGATGCATCACTTTGGAAGGGGGATCGCATCGAATCCGGGTGATTTGGGAATGCTCGGTGAGCGGCCAACGCATCCTGAACTACTTGATTGGCTCTCGAGGGAGTTGGTCCAAGCTGGATGGAGTCGCAAACGGTTATCTCGCGAGATCCTGCTCACAGAGACGTATCGCCGCTCGTCAGCACGACCTGCCGGAGGTTTAGATTCCGATCCACAGAATATTTGGCTTGGGCGAACCAACGTGCGTCGACTCCATGCGGAGTCCGTCCGAGATGCGATGCTAGCCGCATCGGGCATGCTAACACTGAATATGTTCGGTCCATCGAGCAAGGTCAGTCCGGACGAAGTTGGACAGTTTATCATTGGAAAAGCCACTCGGGATGGCAATGGGATTCTGATTGCCAAGCACGAGGAGATTGCCGAGGTGTATCGTCGAAGTGTGTATGTCGAAGTGCGTCGTTCGATGCCTTTGGGGGTGATCGAACCCTTCGATCCTGCGACTATTTCCCCTAACTGCGACCGCCGTTCTCAATCGACTGTCGCGACCCAATCGTTGATGCTGATGAACAACAGCTCCGTGGTAAGGATTTCGGAACATTTTGCAAGCCGGGTTGCACGCGAAGTAGGCCAAGCACCAGCAGATCAAGTGGTGCGCGCTTGGCAGTTGGCCTACGGAAGCAGTCCGGCTGAGGCTCAGCGAAACCAGCTGACCAGTTGGCTTGAGCAGCAAAGGGCTGCATTGGCCCAACCCAGCCCAGACCAAGCTTCGGCCCCCAATGGGGGTGCGTTGGAGCCAGCTAAGGCGAATCAGCAAGCCCTGGCGCTGCTTTGCCAAGCGTTGTTATCGTCGAACGCATTTTTGTATATCGATTAAGAAACGAAGCTCG
>JAGWZB010000489.1 GCA_018969045.1 Planctomycetota bacterium
CGCAGGATTAGAAACCTGTTTCCCGCGTTGGATCGCCTGCATGGCGCGAGGCCCTTGGTTTATTTGGATGGGCCCGCAGGCACTCAGGTCCCCCGTTCGGTTGCAGATCGGATCCATGAATGCATGATCCATCACAATGCCAATCGTGCTGGTAAGTTCATCACCAGTGGTGAGGTCGATGAGTTGATGGAGCAAGCTCACCGCACGGTCGCCGACTTGCTGCAGGTAGAGGATCCAAGTTCGATCGTGTTTGGGCCGAACATGACGACTCTGACTCTTGCCTTTTCGCGCGCTCTTTCAAGGACATGGTCGCCTGGCGATGAAGTGATTGTCTCGAAGCTTGATCACGATGCCAACTACACTCCTTGGGTCCTTGCAGCCAAAGACGCCGGTGTTTCCGTTCGAACAATCGAAATCCATGCCCAGGATGCGACGCTGGATCTTGATTCACTTGAATCCCAGCTTAGTTCTCGGACCAAATTGGTGGCTCTTACTGCTGCATCCAACGCGGTTGGTTCGTTGACCGACATACCGGCGATCGCCACTATGGTGCATAAGGTTGGAGCAGAGTTGTTTGTCGACGCAGTTCATTATGCGCCCCATCGTAGGATCGACGTGCGCAAGTGGGACTGCGACTATCTGGTTTGTTCGGCTTATAAGTTTTTCGGTCCGCACATCGGAATTCTCTATGGTCGTTCTGAGAGAATGCAGTCCTTGGAGCCTTACAAACTCAGGCCCTCGCCTGATAAAATTCCTGGCCGCTGGATGACGGGTACTCAAAACCATGCTTGCATTGCCGGAGTGACTGCCGCAGTCGACTATCTAGCGTCGTTGGCTAGCGACATGGTCACAGAACCGGAAAAACGTTCCCGGCTGGAACTGCTCGATGCAGCATTCGAATGGATTGAGCATGTAGAGACAAAACTCATCGAGCGATTGATTTTGGGATTGCAGCGGATCCGGGGCGTTCGCATTTACGGAATAACAGATACGCAGCGGTTTAAGTTTCGTGCACCGACGGTCGCTTTCTGCTTGGACCGGTTCGATTCTTTGGCCGTTGCTACCAAGCTTGGGCAAGCTGGCATCTGCGCTTGGCATGGAAACTACTACGCACTGCCATTAACCCTGGCCTTGGGAACTGAGCCTCAGGGTATGGTCCGGCTGGGCTGCATGCATTACAACACATTTGAAGAAATCGACTACACGCTTGAAGAGATCTCCAAGCTAGCTGCTCAACGCTAGAAAGGGGCTAGAAAGGGGTAACTTATGAAGAATTTAGCGCTACGGATCGGATTGTCATTTTGGTTGATGAGTCCAACTTGGATCGTGGCGCAGGAGACGCCGAAAGAATCGCCGGCAAGTAGTGGATCGACTCTGTTTTCTGGACCACAAGTTGACGAAGCGTTACCCCGTTTTGAATTCAAATCAGGGTTGGGGGACTCCATCGGGAAGTTGATCGATCCGGTCGCACTTGCACAAGGCAAACCTCTGGTTCTTGTATTTCTTCATGACGTGAATCGACAATCCATTTCCATGACGCGAGTGCTCACCCAGTACACACAAAGCAGGGGCCAAGATGGGCTTTTCAGTGCCGTGATATTACTGGCCGAGGATCCGACGGGTGCTCAAGACACCATCAAGCGAATCCAGCATGCCTTAACACCTAACGTGCCTACCGGAGTGTCCCCCGATGGGCCCGAGGGGCCTGGAAGCTACGGACTCAATCGCGCCGTACAAATGACGATTTTGGTCGCGGACAAAAACCGCGTGAAAGCCAATTTTGCATTGGTACAACCAAGCCTGCAAGTCGATTTACCCAAAGTAGTACGTTCCGTTGTAGAGCTGATCGGTGGTCCTGAACCAAAGCTCAGTGAGTTGCTCGATGCCGGTGGGGCGATGCAAAATGCTGCTCGCAATCCCAATCAAGGCGATGAGTCTAAACCCGATTCCGAGAAGATCAGGTCTTTGGTCCGCCCTCTGATCCAACGTGATGCTCAAGTCGATCAGGTCGATCGAGCCGCTTTAGCTATTGAGCGAGCCATAGAAGAGTCACCGGCAATCAAAAAGGAGATTGGTCGGATTGCTTCGACCATCGTAGGTAGTGGTAAGCTCGATAACTACGGGACTTTACGTGCTCAAGACTACTTGAAGCAATGGGCTCAAAAATACGGTAAGGAACCAGTGAGGCCCTCGGATGATCCAAAGAAACCTTGAATTCGACCTTCAAAAGGCCTGGCGGATGTTCTTGTTTGTCACCGGTCTTGCCTTGGTACACTCTTTGGAGACAGTCGCTCAAGAGAGCCATGGGTCTTTTGAACTAGAAATTCTGCCGTTGCTGACGAAACATGGTTGCAATTCGGGTGCATGCCATGGTGCTGTCGCGGGTCGAGGTCATTTCTTCTTGTCGCTTTGGGGTAGTGACCCCAAAGCTGACTATGAGCAAATCGTGCATGCATTTGGGTCACGACGCATTCGTTATCAAGTACCTGAGGAGAGTTTGTTGATTGCCAAGCCCAGTGGCAGGCTCGCTCATGAAGGAGGTGAGCGTTTCGACCCTGAAAGTCCGGTTGCAAAGACGCTAGCTCGATGGATACAAGCAGGTGCTCCTTATGGTGATTCAAAATCAATCCTGCAATTCGAAGTCACCGCCAAGAAGATCGAGCCAGTGCAGTTTCCCACCGTGTTTCAGCTCGACGCGAATTTAGTCACCGACGGGCCGGCGATAGGTCAAGGAATCGCAGGTCAAGATATCACGGACCGAGTGACTTGGGAGATTGACCCAAACGGTGGTCTAGAATGGATCGAGCATAATCCGCTCAAGGTAC
>JAGWZB010000490.1 GCA_018969045.1 Planctomycetota bacterium
GATGGCATAAATGGGCAGCACGTCAAACCCCACATAGTGCATAAGGTAACGGCCCATCTGAGGGAATTCACAACTAGATACTGCATACAACGGCTCTCCGTTTAACATGCCAATGAAAAATCCAAGTTGACGCTTGGGACCTTGCCCGGAGCGCTTTTCGGTGCACGTGGCTGCGTAGAGTGGCAACGACTCCTGAGTGCCGGCGATGAAGGTTGCGATGTATCGTCGTGGGTAGAGCGTCATTTGTTGGCATCCACCACTTTGCAATCAAAGGCTGTGTTCCACGACTTGGTCGTTACGTCAAACTTCTGAACCACTCCGGGGTAGTAACCATTGCCGTCGGGAATGTTGCTTGTGATAAAAACGATCTCTTCGTAATTGGCGTCATCAAAGCGAATGACCGCCCAGCGTACCTCCCCCGAAGGTTCAATCCAAAGCACCGAGGCTGGCCCGTGCGGAACGCTTCGCAGATAGCCGGTTTGACCAGAGAGTGTTTCTGCGCATTTGTAAGCAGTCAGCCCAACAGCGATTCTGGCTATTACACATCCTGCCACCGCTGCGGTTCCGATGGTGTTGTTTTTGAGGGGTTCAAGCAGTACCCCAAATCGCGATCCGGAGGTAGCACCTGGAACCAGTCCCTGAAAGCTGGTTTGCCGCTTAAACTCTCTTAGGTTTGCGGCAGGTGTGATGATCGGAGTCCCAAGTGCCACGATCGAGAATCGATCCAAATCGACACCTGTTTGATTGCGCACTTTGGCCAGATTGTTTTGTCTGGAAGTCCCTTCGGCCTGGCTCAGCAGATCATGCTGCTGATTTTTTTGTGCTTGAGACAGATCCACCAAAGCATTCCACGCCTCTGCTGGAATCTTCAAAGGATCTCCCGGCATCACCTTATGGAACTTGTCTCCCATCGATTAGACTCCGATCCCAAGGCCACTGAAGTCACCATAGGAATAGACTTGCTCGACGTAGGCTGAGACCGGTCGTTTAATCAGCGCTTTGGCAGTAGCGTCTTCGTCATCGATGAAACGAACCCAGAGGTATTGCCAGCCTTCCTTGGCGATTCCGGTGATGCTTCCAAGCGATAGACCAGCCACGTTGGGACTTGCCGCAAACCGGAACGTGATCTCCCAATCATCTAGGCCACGCTTCGATCCGCTTGCTCCAAGGAACAAAACCTCCCCTTTGGCGAATCCCTTAAACCCTGCGCCGTTGACCTTACCTGTGAGGTTGAATAGCGTCAGTTTGTATGCACCCGTGACTAGGAGGTTAGGGATATAGTGCGTCTCGGTGAAGTTGAACACCGGAACTGTGATGTCGGTACCTTCGACCCGATCATCCGTCACACCGATCGCACCAAAGAAATCGGGTGCTGCAAATCCCCCCGCGGCGTATTTACCCACATTGGCGATGCTTTGGGTGATGTGCTGAGTTCCCCCTCCGGTGTCAAACGAGTACTGAGACTCACTTTTCCATTTAACGTACCGCGCTGTTCCCTCCCAAACGCCATTGCCTTGGTGGACAATGTGATAGTCATCGAGGAACAGATCTCCGAACTTCGCGGGAACCGTCGAGGCCATCAGCCCTTTGGCTGTGGCGTAATCCTCGGTGTTCATGATCATGTAGATCAAATCCACACTTGGATTGTCCTTGCTTTCGCTGATCTCTTTGGAGTCAAAGCGTTCGATGATGACCGGAGCAGGCATGGGTTTCTCCTATCCAAAGACCAAGCCACCACGGTCGGCTTGCTGTACGAGTTTCTTAGTATTGGCAGCGACCTCTTCGGTGGCTCGAGCGGTCCTCTCACCTAGGGAGTCGGCCCCCAGGTTCATCGCAGCTAGAGGATTGAAGGTCCCCACAACGTCGGTTTTCTTCTTGGTGTCGGCTAGCGCTTGATCCATGCTGCCAAGGTCCGGCAAACCTAAGCCTGAGAGTGAGAATTTGCTCGGTGACCCAGGGGAGGTTTCAGCTCGCTTTTGTGCAGCCTCGCCAAGAGCTGCTTTCCACTCAGACTTTGCTTTTTCCAGCTGTGCGGCAGAATCAGCCAGTGCTTTCTCGTTGGCTGCCGACAGTGCCGATTGCTCTTGGGCTTGCATGTCCGAGAGAGCCGACTGGGCACCTTGGCGATCTTGCTCGATTTGGTTGCGAGCTTTCTGACGTTGCTTCTCGCGATCGAGGATCGTTTGATTTTGGGAGTTGTTGATCAGCTCATCTTGCTTTGCAATCTCGTCGTTAATCTTGGCAATCTCAGCCTCAGCGTTGGTATCGCCGAAGAGACCTTGGATGCGGGCCCAGACCTTTTGAAAGAAACCACCGAATCGATTCCATCCCTTTTGAAGCAGGCTGATCAGAATCGTCCAGCTATCGGCGATGAAGTGGGTTGTTTCGAGCCATCCGGTTTGCAGACCAGCCCACGCGTCGGTCATAAGACCCGCCACGGCGTAGACCGCACTTTGGAAGATACCGATGAAGAATCCTTTGAAGTCCAGCCACTTCGACTGCAGGAATGCAACCCCGCGTTGCCATTCCATTTTCAAAGTCAGCCAAAGGATTTTTCCAGCAAGTGCAATGTCACCGGCTGCCAGCGCATCGCCGATCCCTTTCCATGCAGCCAGTGCCGTGTCTTTGAGTTCATTGAATCGATCACCTAGCCACTTCATGGCATCGGTACCGGCCCCACTGGTGTATACCAAGTAGGCAACCAGTGCCGTCAAACCAGCGATCGTAAGTCCGATCGGAGAAAGCAGTGCTGCGATTGCGGTTCCTAGGATCGCGATCCCTTGTCCGATGCCAACAATCACTGCAGCAGCTGCGCTAAACA
>JAGWZB010000491.1 GCA_018969045.1 Planctomycetota bacterium
TGGGATTTTGTGGAGCGTGCATTTACGAGATCGGCCCAGCATGTGTTGCGCAAAGCCCAAGTCTCGATCTGATCGAACCAAGTGTCCTAACACGTGGTCAAACGGCGAAAGTTCGAGCCCTTGGAGCCGCCGTTGGTCGTTGCACCCAAGCCCTCCTTCCAATCGATGGGTTCAAGGTTGTTGAAATCAAACAGGTTGATCATGATACGGTTGATCTGTTCGTCGAAGTTCTCACTTCATGCAAACTGGGTCTGCATCCGATTCGATTCGCGAGTTCCCACGGCATCACCGAGGTGCGAGGATTGACAGTTACTCCTTTCGAGACGGTATCGGAGGAATTAGCTCGCAACAACTTAGATGTTTCGAAGAATCGAACGATCCTCGGAACACTCGAAGGGGATGAAGTGGATCGGTTTACCGTTGATCTACAGGAGGGCCAATGGCTTTGTGCTGAGATCTCTGCGGTTCGTTTGGGTGGTAAGTTGCTCGACACAGCAATGATCCTGACGGATTCCAACGGTGTAAAGATCATCGAAGTCGACGACACTGCGCTGACTGCGCAGGATCCTTTCTTTTCATTCCAAGCGGCTAAGACTGGACGCTACGAATTGGCTGTTAAAGCGATCGGTGCAGATGCCGATTCCAATAGTCGCTATGCCCTGCATCTTGGTCACTTTCCACGACCCGCAAGGGCGGTACCTCTGGGCGTCAGCTCGAATCAAGCATGGCGATTCGGGCAAAATACATCGGGATTCAGTGCTGATCGATTGGTTGCTCAATCTACCTCCGGATCCAAATCCGCGATCGAGCAAGTGGAACTCAGCGCTCGAACGATCGATGGCTCGACGATCTCTTGCCCAACTCTCTTGCCGATTCGGGTTTCTCCAGAGGAGTACCAGAGCTCCTTAAGCGACCGCGATTTGCAAATGGCACCCTTTGCATTCGAAACAAGCCTTGTGCACCCAACAAGCAACGATGGAATCCCATTCAGAGTTCCTGCTGACGATGTTTACCAAGTCGAGGTATATGCTTCTAGGCTTGGCTCATCGCTCGATGCCACTTTGGAAATACGCGAAGAACAAACCGGAGCATCGATCGCATCGGCCGAGGATATCGATTCGCTCGATGCCTCTATAGTGTTTGCTGGTAAAGCTGGCAAAACTTACTTGGTCCGGGTCGATGACAAGCGATCCATGCGAGGCGAGGATTATTTCTATCGATTAGAAGTCGGCCCGAAAAAACCTGATTTAACTGCCTTTATCTCTCGTCGCGACAAACTATCGCAAGCGCACCAATCGATCGGGGTTCCGCAAGGAAACCGGGTTCTGACAATGGTCGGGCTTCGTAGCGATACCGATCATCAACAGATCGCGCTAGAACCCAAATGCGATGCGGCAGGTTTGGAATTCAAGACCGTTCCATTTACCCAAATCAGGCGGATTCGACCTATGATCGTATCTGCCGGGGCTGACGCGCCACTGGGTTGGGGGAAAACCAAAGTTGTACCCGTAACGACTTACCCCAAAGAGGCATTTATAGGGGAGGGAGTTGAATCACAGGGTCCGACCCTTCGAGGTGATTTTCTGCAGGTGCTTGATTTGATCCGAGGACCAGCCGATGCCCTTTATCTGGGCATGCAACTCGATCATTTCATGATGGGGGTTGTCGAGCCTGTTCCGATTTCAGTGGATCTACTTCCGTTTGAATCGTCTTTGTGTGTCGATGGTACGCTCAAGGTTGATGGAACGGTCCACAGGTTAAAACGTAGCGATGGTACGGTATTCGACGGGGCCATCGATGTATTTGTGTCTCATTTACCCGAAGGCGTTGTTGCACCGGTGCAGATTCGTATTCCCAAGGGAGTGAGCAACTTTAGCATCGAGCTTCAAGCGACCTTGCAAGCACCGCTGGAGCAATGGCCCCTTGTGGTAGAAGCTTCTGAGGCGCTTACGAACTTGCGCGATGCAGAACCACAGATTGGTGCTATCGATAGCGCCGTAGGTTCCTGGGCATCGAACTCCTCGCTTGTATGTTCTTCGATTCAAACCCTGAACATCGTCTCAAATCCGGCCAAGGGGAAACTCGATCCAATCGCTATTGAGGCTGGAGAGACTCGAGAGGTCACTCTGGAAATCGAGTTGGACACTCCTTTCGATGGTCCCTTTGAAGCGTGTGTCGAAGGGCTGCCCAACCGAGTCGAATCTGGAGCCGTTCTGATGCAGGCAGACCAGCGCAAAGTAGACTTGCGAATCGAGACGCCCGAGGATGCTCCACTGGGTCGATTCGATTCAGTCTTTGTCCGTCTTAAGGGGAAAAGAAAAGGGCAAGAGGTTTCTCATTGCATCTGCCGCTCTACCGTGCTGGTCGTTGCTGCAAAAGGCCAATTGGTCACAGACTCCCAAGGTCGCCCTCTGAGTCCCCTGGATGCTCTGCGTCAAAAATCAAAGGCTAATCGTTGATAGGAGTGATGATGAGTGACTTGAGTTTCCGTCGAGTGTCGGGCAGTCCGATGAATTGGTTTGTAACGAGATTCGTCGTGTTAATGTCAATTTGGTTTGCCGGATTTGGCATGCATTTGCATGGCCAAGAGGCGATGCCAACTCGCTTGAGCATCTATCCGAGCGAAATCGCGACGAATTCGGCCCGCGAGTTCCAGAGGGTGGTGGTTCAAGCACACTACGAGGATGGCAGAAGCATCGATGTCACTTCGAGTTGCGACTTTGCTGTTCAACCGATCCAGATCGGTCGTATGGAGTCTGAAGCGTTTATCCCTAATGAGGATGGAAAGGGGGCCTTGGAGG
>JAGWZB010000492.1 GCA_018969045.1 Planctomycetota bacterium
GGATTCTTGGGATGCGATGTAAGGATCGTTGACGACAGTGACGTTGGTTTCGATCAATCGGCGATGCCTAGCGGAAACTTCCAAGGAACTATCCTTGAAAACGTTCAGCAGGTCATCGCGGATCTGTTTTTCAGAGACCCTCGGGTCATAGATCACCAACCGGGCACCCTCTTCCAGAAGATCTCGACAGACATAGATCGCTGCCGATTCTCGAGTATCGTTGGTGTCTTTTTTGAATGCGAATCCCCATATCCCAATCTTCTTATCCGAAACCGTGTGAAACATGGTTCGAATGATTCGATTGGAGAATCGCTTCTTCTGGTAATCGTTCATCAAGACGACTTGTTCCCAATACTTAGCGACTTCGGTCAATCCAAAATGTTCGCAAAGATAAACCAAGTTGAGAATGTCTTTTTGGAAGCAGGAACCGCCGAATCCGACGGAAGCTTTGAGGAACTTTGGACCGATTCGCGAGTCGGTGCCAATCGCCTTGGCAACTTCATCGACATCGGCGCCGGTAGCTTCGCATAGCGCTGAAATCGCGTTGATCGATGAGACTCTCTGGGCAAGAAATGCGTTGGCGGTGAGTTTCGATAGCTCGCTGCTCCAGAGGTTGGTTGTAAGGATCTTTTGGCGAGGAATCCATCGCTCATAGACCTTCGCTAGTCTTTCGATCGCCTGGTTGGATTCACCGCCGATGAGAACGCGATCTGGCGAGAGCAGATCCGCCACGGCGGTCCCTTCGGCTAGAAACTCCGGGTTGCTAAGGACATCGAAGGTGGCTCCGGAGGATGAACTCCTGAGGATCCGCTTGACGGCTTCGGCAGTTCGCACCGGCAAGGTGGATTTTTCCACGACGATTTTGTGCCCTTGGGAACATTCGGCGATTTTACGAGCGCACTTTTCGACGAATTCCAAATTGGCGGCTCGTCCGGCCCCGACCCCATGAGTCTTCGTGGGAGTGTTGACCGAAATAAAGATCATGTTCGAGTTGCGGATCCCGGTTTCCACATCGGTCGAAAAGGAAAGATTTCTACCACGAGCTTCCTGGACTACTTCTTTGAGTCCTGGCTCGTAGACCGGCAGAACATCCGAGTTCCACTGATCGATTCGAGATTGATTCAAATCGACAACCGATACGGGAATGTCAGGACATTGCTTGGCGATCATCGCCATGGTGGGGCCACCGACGTAACCGGCACCAATGCAGCAGATTCTCAATGAATCAGTAGAAGAGCTCATATTGCAAACGGAATCAAGAACTTGGATTGGAATAGGACAACCGCATGGATTCGGGCTTCTCAGTATGATTCTCAAATGTGATTTGAACAGGTGATTTTTCTGCGAAAAGCCATCGGCGGTTTTGTAAATATTGCAAGGACTTTTGGAAGTTTTTACAAACGCCCGCCCATTGGAAGCCCTTTGGACTAAAGCGACTGCTGCGCATCTTACCCAAGCCTCGCAAAATAACATTACCAGCGGCTTTTTGGCTTTTGGCACGCTGCGTGCTCTGTATAGGTCGTGTCGGGCCGGTTCGCTGGCCGGATGGTTCGAAACAAGGATGTCCCGTGATCTTAGTGGCGTCGAAACCCAGCAGATGCTGGTGAAACCGACAGACCTTCCCATCAGGTTTGGCCCAGTTTTCACGGTCGATTGGACTTCCTCGGAAGAGACTCGCTCCGCAAGCCTTCGCAATCGGTCGTTGCCTGCACTTGCGGGGCGAGTCGTTTCCTCTTCTTATTGGCCGTTGCCAAGCTACACTAGAGGCAATCGATTTCTGGCCTCCTGAGAGCTTTACAAGCATGGTTGAACTGGGTGTAAACATTGATCACGTGGCTACTGTGCGTCAGGCTCGCCGGACTGTGGAGCCCGACCCGGTCGCGGCAGCTGTTTTAGCCGAACTCGGGGGTGCCGATAGCATCACAGTTCATCTTCGGGAAGATCGGCGTCATATCCAAGACCGAGACGTCAGGGTCCTGGCCGAAACCATTCGAACCAAAATGAACTTCGAGCTTTCATGCGCCCAAGAAATCGTCCAAATCGCTTTAAGTGTTCGGCCCTATCAAGCGACCTTGGTTCCTGAGAAACGCCAAGAAGTCACAACCGAAGGAGGTCTGGATCTGCGTCCTAAAAGCCCAGAACTGCTGCAAGCCATCGCCAGCTTAAAAGACTCCGGAATCTTAGTCAGTCTGTTTATCGATCCGGATCAGGAGCAAGTCCGTATCGCCAAGGAGCTAGGTGCCCATGCCGTCGAATTGCATACCGGGCAATACGCCGAGGCTCGAGGCGTTGAGCAAGACCATCAACTCAAACGGCTTGAGCATGCAAGCCGATGCGTAATTGACATGGGTTTAAAGCTACATGCTGGCCATGGACTGACGTATCAAAACGTGCGACCTATCGCAGCGATCGCCAGCATGCGTGAACTGAATATCGGGCACAGCATTATCTCCCGCGCCGTCCTTGTAGGGATCAAGCAAGCCGTTGAGGAAATGAAAAAACTGCTCGTTGTCGCTGGATAAGACCTGCGACATGTCAGCTCATTGATCGCAGGCCCCTGCAAAAGCACTTCCCGTCAAAAGCAAAAACCATGATCGAGTCCTCGAAGCCCTCTGTGGATTGGTTGCGATGGCAGACAACGATCATCGCGATTCTTGCGCTGCTTTGCATCGCTACCTATTTGATCTTGAAATTCTCAGGAATCTCTGAGCGCCCATGGCCACTTTGGATCACTTTGGCGGTAGGCGGGACACCGCTTGTCTGGGGACTTATTGCGAAAGTGCTTCAATTTG
>JAGWZB010000060.1 GCA_018969045.1 Planctomycetota bacterium
TTGTCGAGAATCCCTTCACCGTTGACATCGACGTAGAGTCCATCCTTGGTGTGCAAGAGACCTTGGGCCATCCCCAGATTCACATCGATCGGCTCGACCTTGGTTTGTGCACCTTGACCAGGTGCACCGGGCGTGACGCGATAGAGCTTGCCGTACTGGTCCGAGACGATCAGCCTGCCTTTGAGATCCACGCACATGGCGACCCAAGAGCCTTGCTCTTTGGACGGCACCTCATAGACCAACTCCACGTCGAAACCTTCTGGGGCTCGGAAGGCTTTGGCAGGGGTTGCCCCGAGCCCTTGCTTCTTAGGAGCAGGGTCTTTTTGATCCTGGGCCAGCACGTGTTGGTTAGCCATAGGAGTCCAAGCGGCCACCAAACCTGCTGCAATTGCAACAGCCATCGAAAAAACTTTACGCATGATCGATCAACGATTTCTAACGATGAAGAGTAAACAACAAATCAGCAAATCCGCCGGACGGAACCTGTGACTAGGAAAACAGTTCCGTGACGGCTTGGGCTTTGACCAGCTCGCGAGGTTGGTTTAGGTGGTTGTACACGATCGTTTCTGGCTCGATGCCAAAAGCGTGGTAGATCGTGGCCAGCAACTGCGCCGGATGAACTGGCGACTCGATCGGTGCACTGGCGGTCTTATCGCTCTTGCCGTGCACATACCCTCGCTTGATGCCCGCTCCGGCGATGACCGAGGTGTAGCAATAAGGCCAGTGGTCGCGTCCGTCATCGCTGTTTCCGTTTCCGCTGGTGCTAACGCCCCGTTCTGGCGATCGCCCAAACTCTCCGACGGCAACCAGCAAGGTGTCTTCCAAAAGACCGCGTTGATCGAGGTCTTCGATGAGCGTCGACAAACCGGCATCGAGCATTGGACCCGACTGGTTCTTCATCCGTTTGGAAAGGTCGACGTGGTGATCCCATGAATGGTTGTCGCTGTTGGCTACCTTAGGCCAAACGACTTCGACGACTCGCGTACCGGCTTCGATCAATCTTCTGGCCAGCAAACAGCTTTGGCCAAAGGTGTTGCGCCCGTAAGCATCCTTGAGGACTTCGGATTCCTGGCTCAGGTCAAAGGCTTCGCGGGCCTTGCCCGAGACGACCAACGAGAGGGCTTGAGAAAAATACTCGTCGAGCTGTTGTTTCTCGACTGCGGCGTTGATCGTTGGCATTTGCTTGTTGATCAAATCGCGAAGTGCGGCTCGCCTTTGCAATCGGACCGAGAAGACCTCTGGTCGCAGTTGCAAATCGCTGACATTGATTCGATCCATCTTGTTCATATCCATATCATCCCCTTCGGGATACAGCGTGTATGGATCGTATTCTTTTCCTAAGAAGCCAGCCGCTCCGCCTTTACCTACCACATTGGACTCTTGCAAAGGTCTCGGGAGCATCACGAAAGGCAACATCGGTTCATCGGCAGGTCGCAGACGGATGATGTTCGAGCCAAAATTAGGGAAGTCCTTGGGGCTAGGTGGCTCCAATTGTCCCGAGGCGCTGACCTTGTCGGTGGTGTACCCGGTCATCATTTGGTAGATCGCTGCGGTGTGATTGAACAACCCATTGGGTGTGTAACTCATCGAGCGGATCATCGTGAACTTGTCGTTGACCTGAGCCAGTTTGGGCAAGTTCTCGGTGTAGAACGTACCGGTCAATTTGGTCGGTATCGGCTTGAAAACACTTTTGACCTTGTCGGGAACGTTCTCTTTGGGATCCCAAAGATCCAAGTGAGAGGGCCCTCCTTGCAGGTAGACCAAAATCATCCGCTTGGCCTTGTTCCAACCTGGCGAACCTTCGGAAGTTGCAGCACTTGCCGATTGGAGTTTCAGGAGATTGGCAAGCGAGAGTCCGAAGAGTCCCGAGCCTCCCACACGCAGAATGTCTCGGCGAGTAACCCCTAGGCTCCTGTCGCACAAATCTTTTCCTGCTGAACCGAGCAATCGCAACATGGTTTAATGCCTTGTAAAAAGGTGACCTAAAAGTGGTTTGTAGTACTAGTGATTGAACAAAAATGCTGGGCTGTTAATCAGAGCCCACACCAAATCCTGAGCCGAAGTCAGCCGCGCGTTGACCAACTGACCTTCGCTCTCTTTAGCATCGGCCCGCAAGCGAAGCAATCTGGAGTCTTCCGGCAGCGGAGTTCCCAATCGCTCGATCCGTTTAGCAAGGACCAAGACTTGCTCGTCCTCGGGCAAGGCTTGGCTTTCCTTCTGCACGTTTGCCTGCAACCCCTTAAGTTCAGCCGAAGAGACTTTCAGGTAGTCGGCTCCTTGTTTGGTCAGTTCCGGAGTCCAAGCTGCGCGGGGGATTGCACCGATCGCTTGGAAGGATTCCGGCAGACCCAAGGCGAGCTCTCCTTCGTGCTGGCCGACGCTGAGTCGGAATTTCCCGAGCCGATGGTCAGGGGCATCGTGATTTTGGTGAATTCTCCATCGCAAGATTTCGCCTTTGCCAAGCGTCAATGGTGCTTCCAAAGCAAACACGACCCAGTGCTCAGCACCGGTTGCATTGGCGATCGCCCAGCCCCCTTGATCGTTGTTCTTTCCATCGATGGCCGCTGCTGCCGAGAAGCCTTGTTGGTCGAAATCGCTTAGGCCTTTGACCAGTTTGATTTTTCGCATCTCGGCCGGTTTGTCGGGCATCCCTGCAAAGAGTTCTAATTCCGTTACCACGAAATTTCCGTTTTGCGGAAGACCCGGGCCTTGGGATGGCAGATCGGCTGCCGTGAGGGCTTCGAGCCTCACTGCGGTGATCGCACCGTTGGTGGCGACTGTATCGATCGTGTAGAGTCCTTTATTCGCTGCACCGGAAGCTCGAATCGAACGATCCGATTGAGGTGCTAGGGTCGCGCCGGTGGTCGATTCGGCTTTGGTCACCGTTAGGGTTTGCCAAGTGGGCCCGTTTCGCCTCGCATCGATGAACTCTTGAAGTTTGTTATCGAGATTGGATTCGAACCCTTGGACTGCCGCTTGGGCGGCAGCGAGCCTGTCGAGCCGAGCCTTTTCTGCTGCCTGGCGCTCGGGCCGGATCTGCTCTTTACGCGCTTCGAGCGCCATCTTGGTCGACTCTCGCTCTGCATCGAGGGCCGCTTGGCGTTTAGGTTTCTCTTCGATCCACCAAGCTTCGCGCTCTGCCAGTAGCCCCATGAGTCGTTGGTGATCTGTTTGCACCAGCGTCATGGTCGACAAGGCCGCTTGGATCTCTTCGGCGGTCGCATGTCGGTTCAGGACTCGAACGAAGATCTCGTCGATCAAGGCGGTATCGTCGGTAGTCGACTCGACCAGTTTGCGGATGGCATTTTCCGGATCGGCGATCGCGCCACCGAGGGTTGGTCCACTGACAAGTGCCATGACCGAACCGAGCCGAAGTTCGTTGGAGCGTTCGCATTCGCAGGCGCTCTCACGCGGTGGGCGACCGAGGTTGTTCAGGAAGCCGTCGGGGAGTCCAGCATCGGCATCGGCCAGGGCCGCAGCGCGAGTTCCAGGAGGTAATCCCGGAATCTTTGAAACCGCACCGGTGACTTGGTGGATCGAATCAAAGAGGACTTCCGCTGGCAACCGCCTTGGCATCGCATGCGAGTAGTTGCGATCGTCATCGGCATTGTACTTGTTGGTATCGATCGACAACTGATAAACATCCGACTTGCAGATCGTGCGGACCACATGGCGAACATCGAAATTATGTTCGACGAAGTCTTTTTCGAGGTAAGCCAAGAGCTCTGGAATGCTCGGAGGGTTGCCGGCTCGGATGTCATCGATGGGTTCGATGAGTCCCTTGCCAAGCAAGTAACCCCACATGCGATTGACGAAACTCTTGGCAAAATAAGGGTTCTCTTTGCTGGTGACCCATGAGGCAAACTGAGTTCGTCTGGATGGGTTTTCAGGCAGCGCATGGTTGGCGACAAAGGGGAACTTCGGTGGAATGGCTTGCTGGGTCTTTTGGTGCTTGACTTCGCCGTCGTTTTTATCAAAGACTTCCTCCCAAAGTGGCTTGGCCCCTTCGACGGCCGTGCCGCCGATGGTGTTGTTGCCCGAAGCTTCATCTTTCTTTAAACCGACTTGAGCAAAGTAGGCTGCTGTCTCGTAGTATTGGTCTTGGGTCCAACGCTCAAACGGGTGATCGTGGCATTTGTTGCAGTTAAACCGTACAGCCAAGAACAGGTGGGTAGAGTTCTCGACGGCTTCCTCGGGCGTGCGCAAAATCTTGTAGTACGATGCTGCGGGGTTCTCGCGGTTGGATCCTGAGGCGGTGAGGATTTCGTAAACGAACTTGTCGTAGGGCTTGTTGGTCGCAAAACTGTTTCGGATCCAATCCTTGAACTTGGCCGCTCCTTCTTTACCCAAGAACTTCGAATTGACTTGAAGCAAGTCTGACCACTTGTTGGTCCAATGGTCGATGAACGCGTCGCTGCTGACTAGCTCATCGACGATCCGTTCGCGTTTGACTCGGCTCTCGGTGGTATCGGCTAGGAATGCTCGGACGGCTTCGGGAGTCGGGGGAACTCCTGTTAGATCGAGCGTCACACGGCGAAGGAAATCAGCGTCGTTGCAAAGGCCCGAAGGTTGAATCTTGAGCCGGTCCCATTTGGCAGCGACCAATTGATCGATCGGATTTTGAGAAGCGAATTGCGCCGACTGGTAACCTTGGCGGTCCCCCATGACTGTCAACGTCGTGGCTGCGTATGCGCCTTCGAAGCGAGCAAGCACGGGTACTTCTCCGCGCCGCAGGGCTTGCACGCGCGAGCCTTCGAGGATCGCTCCGACCTCGGCATTCCCGGACTCCAAAAAGGCTTCGCGGGTCACGTCGCGGGTTTTGCCGTCGGCATAGGTTGCCACGACGCGCAGTTGTTGGATACCACCTGGCATCGGAATGACCGGGTTGCTAGGGGTGACTTGGATCCCTGTCACGCGAGGGGTTCCCATGTTGAGCTTTGCTCCACCGGCGATCCACTGGCGCAGGACCAATGCGTGGTTGTCGCCTGGTTCGATGAGTTTTCCACCGACATGGGGTACGATCCCCAGAGGCTTGGTCAGCATCATAGAATCGATAGGAGACGTCGGATTGATGCGGCGGCCAGCAAGGTCATCGCTGAGACTGCGCACGTCGTAACTGGGGTCGTATCCACGCAGCGATAGCTTGAACCCATTCTTTCCAGCTTGGGCTCCGTGGCATGTGCCTGCATTGCACCCCAACCGGGACAAAGCTGGATTAACGTCGCGGATAAAATCGACATCAAAACTGGCTGGGATCGCCGAGTGAACCCCGATGGATTGCTGGTGATTTCCAAGTGCGACCTGGATCTTTGCATCACCGGCTCGGATCGATTGCACCCAACCGCGTTGGGATAGCCAAACAGAATCATTGTCGGCGGCGAATATCGCTTGAGAAGTCGCATCGACGGTCTCGCCGGTGGTGAGCTTAGCCATCACGACGATTTGGGCCGAGTCGTTCCAAGCATTGAAATCGATGTTGGCAGGTTCGACTTGGATTTGGGCAATCTTGTCCAAGGGGATCGGCTGATGGACCAGTTCGCCTTCGGCTTTTGGAGCCGGAGCAGAACGTTCGGCTTGATGCATTTGGCCGATGGTTTTGAGCCGCTCTGTGCGTAAGGAAGCGATCGAACTATCGTCGATGCTCGAGGCAGAGCCTGCTGGGGTGACATCCAAATCGACGATCATCTGTGAATCAGCGATTTTCCATACGCGAACATGGCCATCCGATGCGCCTGCAGCGATACGACCTTGGGAATCGATCGCCAAGGAGTAGACCGCTGCGTTGGGGACAGGGTAGGTACCGAGGACTTGAGGTTGCTCGGTGATATACTCTTGGAGTTTCTTGCGTTCGTCGGGCTTGCGCTGTGCGGCCCGCTTGGCTTGGATGGCTTTGATCTCCGGTGGCAATTTGCTATCGACATCGTAGGACCATACTTTGACGACGCTTTGGTTGTCGATGGTCGAGGCAGCCGCGAGGTATTTACCATCAGGGCTGATCGCTACGGAGAAGATTCGTCCTGGCATGGGGTCAAGTTGCCGGATCAAGTTTGCATCATCACCGATGACGCGCGCGGTTTGTCGGAAGACCCGATAGATTTTGGGAGTACCATCGGAACCACCTACGAGGATCTCGTCTCGCTCGGGGTGTCGCGCTAGGGATTGGACACCTCCTCGAAGAGCACCCGGGGTGATCGAAGTGACATTGTCGATGAATCGCTCGGTTTCGACTTCGGTCAGCTTGACGGTCATATCGCGGGCACCGGAGATCAGGTGCTTGGAATCGACAGTAAAAACCGTCGAACGGGGCCAGTCTTCGTGGGTGCGCTGGTAGAGTTTTTGGTTTCCGTCCAGGTCCAGCGCTCGGATCGAGTTATCGGCCATGCCTAATGCCAAGAGGGAAGCGTCATGGTTCCAAGACAGGCCAAAGAGCGTATCGCCTCCAAGCAGCATGCTTCGGTGCAGTTGTTTGTTTTCGTTGTTCCACAGTTGCAGTTCGCCAGCGACGCCCGGCTCACCGGCGGCCACCGCGAGCCATTTGCTGTCGGGGGAGAAACGGACCGATTCGATGCGTGGACTTTGACCGATCAGACGGTGCTTGAGCTTCCAGTCCTGCGTCGAAAGAACGAGGGCTTCGTAGAATCCGTTGAGGGCAAGTTGCGAGCCATCGGGTGAAAAGTCTAGGGTGATGATAGCCGGCGGCCGGGAGTACACAGGCGGTTTCTCGTTGGAGAAACGGGGGCCTGTATCGACCACGTCTTGGACGGCCCCATCCGCGATCCATTTTCGGATCGTTTCGATTTCAGATGGCTTAAGTGGGGCCAAGTTCTTTGGCATTTCCGCTTTGCCATCAACTGGGGTGATTTCCCGAATCAGGTTGCTCTGGTCGGGTTTGCCTGGAACGATGGCCGCATCCCCTGATTCGCCACCCTTGAGCAACCCATCAAATTGGGTCATCAGGTAGCCACCTTGGGTCTTGGAAGTTTGGTGGCAAGCGTAGCAGTTGGCTCGGAGGATGGGCAGGACGTCTTTGGACCACGTCGGGGAGGCAGGATCGGCCGAGAGGCTCGTGGGTGCAAGCAGCAGTCCGAAGCCCAAAGCCAGGGACCCAAGCGCAAGCGGTTTAAGGGATCGCATAGTCTTTATTGGTAGATAGATCGGGGAGGTTGTTTTTTTGGGGAGGCAGGATGACTCGAAAAACCCTAAAAAAATAGGCTTTCGAGGATCCCTGAGTATAGCTCAACCCGGTAGCGGGGTCAACTTTTTCACAACTTCGTAATAGGGGGGCAGAAAGGCACTTTAACAGGTTATTTCAATCGAATTTCCAGGGGTCGATTTCCGACCTGTGTTTCGCAATTGACTCAGAGTTTCCATTTTCGCTAGTTTCCCAAACTGCGGTGGGGTGGTTCGACCCTTCGCCGACAATCCACCCAATTCTTGCATTCCCGTGCCACAAGGATTTCAAATGACTGCTGTAGGAACCTCCTTTATAGGTACCGTTGGATCGGTTGCTTCGTACGTCATCGCCGACACCATGACGCTGCTGCGTCAAACCTTTCCAAAGACGGTTCGAATCGAGACGACCAATCACTGCCAAGCCGACTGCGTTTTTTGCCCTCGGTCGACGATCGGTCGAGCCAAAGCGAACATGAAGCAAGAGGTTTTCGAGACGGTCGTCAGGCAGTGTGTCGAAGGTGGAACACGACTGGTGCACTTGCACGGATATGGCGAACCGCTGATCGACAAGCAATTGGCCGAACGGATCAAGTACTGCAAGGATCAAGGCATCCCGCGTGTGAAGATTTTCACCAACGGTGATTTGCTTCGCGGCGAAGTGGCCGAGCGTATCCTTCACAGCGGCGTGGATGAGATCAAGATCAGCATCGATGGTTCGGATTCCAAGGAGTTCAATAAACTCCGCATCGGCTTAGACCATACCAAGGTGGTCCAGAACGTCAAAGCATTTCGCAAGCTTCGAGACCAATCCAAGACGAAAACCCCGATCATCGTCGCAGCGACTTGCCAGACTTCCAACCGCAAGCAAACCGAAGAGATGCTCGATGGTGTGGTCGACCATATCGATTTTACGCACATCCACAATTGGGGTGGTGCATTGGGTGATGCCCAGCAACAGCGGGTACGGAAACCCTGCGATCGCTTGTGGCGAACCATGACGGTTCTGGTCAACGGAGACGTATCGCTATGTTGTTTGGATTACAGCGGCAAGGAAGTGCTAGGCAACGTCATGAATGCTCCGATGCTCGATATTTGGAACAATGCCCGATACAACGAACTTCGTAAACTTCATCGCGAGAGTCGTCAAAGCGAGATTCCTCTGTGCAGCAATTGCACAAAGTGTTTCTTTTAGGCAAGTTTTCATCGCGTCATTTGCACATTGAGCGAGACTGATCATTCCAAACTTCATTGACCCAAAGAGGATCCTGATCGTACGGCTCTCGGCCGTCGGTGATACGATTCTCTCGATGCCGATCCTGTGTGAACTGCGCCGTCGATTTCCAGAGTCCAAGATCGCTTGGGTGGTCGGAGCCGGAGCAGCGGATTTGTTGCGAGGCCACCAAGACCTTGACGAGCTATTCGTTTTGTCGAAAGATACGCTAAAGTCGATAAAGGCTTATTGGCGATTTCTAGGGACCATTCGAGCTTGGAAACCTGATACAGCCATCGATGCGCAAGGGCTTAGCAAAAGCGCTTGGATCGCAAGGTACTCAGGTGCCAGATACCGCATCGGACTGCGCCGTGGGGAATTCGAAGGCCGGGAATTGAGCACTTGGTTTAACAATATCCTCGTAGCACCTGAGCATGATCACGTCGTCCTGCGGGGATTGGAATTGCTCCAACCGCTGGGAATTGATGATCCGCAGGTCGCTTACAAAGTCCCTCACGATTCGGCGATTGCCGCTCACGTCGAGAGTCAGTTTCGAGACTTGGGGGTGATCGAGCCGTTTGGGATCATCAATGTGGGAGCCGGTTGGCCGTCGAAGGTCTGGCCAGCACCCAGGTACGCGGCTGTCGCAAAGCATTTAGGCCAGCGATGGGGATTGCCAACCTGGATCGCTTGGGGCGGCCAGCAAGAGCTGCAGATCGCACAAGAGGTTGTTGCCAGAGCGGGTTCATGGGCCCGCCTGATGCCCGCGACCCGACTGATGGAACTGGCTCAGTGGACACGGCAAGCGAGCTTGTTCGTTGGATCCGATACCGGTCCGATGCACCTATCGGTCGCGCTGGATACTCCTACCGTAGCGCTGATTGGCCCGATGCCCAGCAAACGCGTTGGACCTTTGGGATCTAAGCATGTGACGGTTCAACGGCTCGAGCTCACCGAAAAACAACGGGATAAACGCAAATCCGACTCTCGACCCATGCTCTCGATCCAAGTCCAGGACGCGACTCAGGCCTGTGACCAAATCTGTAGCCGACTGGCGCTTGAGGCATCAGGGGCTCTTAAGCCCCAGAGCCGGGTTGCCTAACCTTGCACTGATGCCGATTCGCTACAATGAACGCATCCTTGGAACCATTTGCACGAACCTTTGAAAACGAAGGAATTGAATCATGAACCGTCGATCTTTAGCGCTTGGCATCGCACTTGGACTGACTCCGATGGCAGCGTTGCTTGCCAATGATTGGTATCAATGGCGAGGTCCTAATCGAGACGGCATCGCCGAGGAGACCGGTTTGTTGGATCAGTGGCCCGAGGACGGCCCGGCGATGGCTTACCGCACCAAGGGTCTAGGTTCGGGCATGGCAAGTGTTGCTATCCATGCCGGATTGCTCTACACGATCGGGAATATCGATGGGCAAACAACGCTGGTGTGCCTCAACGCAGGGGATGGAGCTCCGGTCTGGAGAACCCCCTTTACAGCCGACAAAGGTGCGGCCAATGGGACCCCCACGATCGATCCAGAAACCGGATTGGTTTATGCGATGAGTTTCGATGGGATCATGGTTTGCTGCGATGCCAAAACGGGCAAGGAAGCTTGGAAGAAGAGCTTCCCAGGTGACTTCAAGGGCAAGATGGAATCGGGCTGGGGGTACAGCGAATCCCCATTGATCGATGGCGACAAACTCCTGTGCACACCCGGCGGTGCAGGTGCCATGGTCGTGGCCCTCAAGAAAAAAACAGGGGAACTGATCTGGTCGGGCAAAGCCCCCCAAGGCAAGTTGCGTGGCAATGATGGTGCCGGATACTCTTCGATCGTCATCTCCAATGCCGGTGGTCGCAAGCAGTACGTTCAGTTGGTCGGGCATGGGATCGTCAGCTACGATGCTGCCACCGGGGAGTTGCTTTGGAATTACGATCGGGTCGCCAACACGACTGCCAATATTCCAACGCCCCTTGTCAGCGGCAACTACGTTTTTTGCTCGACAGGCTATGGTGACGGCGGAACCGCATTGTTGGAAATTACCACTGCAGGGAACAAGTTCGATGTGAAAGAGGTTTACTACAAGTCCTCTAAAGAACTTCAGAATCATCATGGTGGAATGATCATGATTGGCGATTATGTCTACATGGGCCATGGCCATAACAACGGATTTCCCGCATGCGTTGAGTGGAAGACCGGCAAAGACCTTTGGGACAAAGGCCGTGGAGCAGGCGGTGGTTCAGCGGCGATTGTTGCGGCTGATAAAAAGCTTTATTTCCGCTACCAAGATGGCATGATGGCAATGATCGACACCGATACCAATGCCTACAAGTTGCTGGGCAAGTTCAAGCTAGCGACGCACAACGGTGAGAGCTGGCCACATCCGGTGATCGTCGATGGCAATTTGTACATTCGCGACCAAGACGAGTTGGTTGTGTACAAAATCAGCAAATAACTTTAAGGCGCGATGCGCAACCACAAATAGGGTTCTTTGGTGTTGGCAGAGTTAGCCAGTTTGCCTTCACTACGACCTTGGGTCTGAACCTCGATCGCTATGGGGCCAGACCACGCTGCAGGCATCCCGCCGTCGGCTTTGGGGGTTGCAACCACTTTGAGCACGGCCTTCTTTTCGGTCTCTTCCTTCATTTTGGAGACGACCGATTCGCAGGTGTAATCCGGACTTAGACCCTTAAGGGAGATGGTCGCTTCGTCGGCGCATCCATGGGTGCGTTCGAGGGTGACTTCGATCTCAGTCGGTTTGTCCGGTTTACCTTGGATGATATCGTTTGCGACCGTACCAAGAACCATCGGGGACTCGTTTTGGAGCTCCAAGCGGTATCGAAAGGTTGGTCCGAACCGACCATGAAGATCCCGGATTGCGATGCGATAGAGGCCTGGAGTCTTCATTTGGCTTGACAATACGGGATCTTTGATTTCTCCGGATTCCCCCTGCTTGCCTTGAGACTTGTCCTGTGCGTCGAAGACTTCGATCACCGCATCGACCGGCGAACCGAGCGACTCGGCAAAAGCCGATACTTTCCAAAACCCAGGTGCTTTGGTTTCCAACTGCAACACATCTTGGTCTTTGGGTGATTCCAAGGCACCGAAGAAGGCATAGCGCGATTGATTTTCAGCAAGGGTTACAAGCGTTGGCATCTGGAGTTCGCTCGGCTCGAGGATTGCTTGAGCATCGGCTTGAAAACCAATTGCCAAGTCATCGACGTCACCGACCAAGCACTCCAGGCGATAGAGGTACTTGTCGCCACCTGCATAACCGATCGTGCTATCGGGCGATTCGGGGAATGCATAGATACGAACTGAGTAGAGTCCATCGAAGGGGGCAACAAAGACAAGTCGCGGGTCGAGTCCTAGCGAGTCTAAATTCTGAGCTAGAACATTGCCTTTGATATCGACGATCTCTAAACAAGCGTCCATGGGTGACTTGAGTGTCCGATTCGCATCCAGACATGCGACCAAGCGTTGGCCTTTGGACAACTTCAATTGGTAGTGATCGACATCACCTGACTTTTGAAGTGTACCGTAGATATCGGCAGGTGATGATTCGATCGGCTGGGGTTTCGCAAAGGCATCATTAGGCTCGACTTCGATCACGCTTGAAAATTCGCTGACCAGGAACCTCAGCAAAGGAGAAACACTTTCGTTCGAATACAGCCGAACCCAATGAAGTCCCAGCTTTGCATCTGCGGGGATATTGGCAGCGATTTTGCCGGGGGTATCGGTGGCAGACCATTGGATAGAATTTGGCTCGGACCAAAAAGAAATCGGCCATTTCTCGAACTTACCGGGCAATTCGATCGAGACGTTTGAGCCTCGTTGGCCGCCTGTAGGTAGAAGCTTTACAGAGTCGAGGTTTTGGGCCTGGAGAGTGGCGATCCACTGGGGTGCCAAGGCGACGAGCAAGCCAATAGTGTATCCGATCCATGGACCCCCAACGATTCTCCAGGGGAGTAGGTGGTTGAGCATCGACTACATGAGTTCTTTGATGGGGGTAGGATCGCTCACAAGGTGGGCAGGGCGACCTGATGGTGTGTAATAAACCTTATCAGGATCGATTCCCATTTTTAGGTAGACCGTCGAGACGAAGTTCTCTGGAGAGAGGATTCTCTCGCAGGCCGAATGGCCTTGGCGATCGGTCGCTCCGACGACTTGGCCACCTGGTGTGCCACCACCTGCAAAGAGGATCGACATTGCGTTTGCCCAGTGATCGCGGCCTGCTTTGCTTTGGCCTGGGAGGGTGCTGATTTTTGGGGTTCTACCGAATTCACCCAGAGCGATGACCATCGTGGTTTCGAGCAGTCCAAGTTGATCAAGATCGTTGATCAGGGCCGCGACGGTTTGGTCCCAGGAGGGGAGTCGCGTCTTGAGTGCACCGAAGAGGTCGGAGTGATGATCCCAGCCACCGTCGTAGAGGGTTACAAAGGGGACGCCGGCTTGGACAAGTCGTCTTGCAAGCAGGGCGCGTTGTCCGAAGCTGTTGCGGCCGTAGGCATCGCGGGTCGCATCGGATTCTGAGTGGATATCGAAAGCTTTCTGGGCTTCAGGGGTCGTGATCAGTTCCACACCTTGTTGAAAAAATTCATCGACGGCCACGACTGGATCTGCGGTGGCAGGGTCGCTGAAGCGGGGGAGGCGATCGACTAGGTGGCGAAGGTCGCGTCGGGATTGGAAGCGATCGTCATTGATGCCGTTTGGAAGTTCCACATCGCGGACGCGGAAGTGTTTGTTGTTGGGGTCTCCACCGACGACGAAAGGGGCGTATTTTGCGCCTAGGAAGTTTGGGCCACCGGAGCGCGACATGCTGGGCATGGAGAAGTAGGGAGGCAAGCCGTGGGGAGCAGGACGTTCTTTGGCGGCGACCGAACCGAGGCTTGGGTGAAAGCTGACGAAGGCACCGCAACCGACGGGGATACGCGGTGGCGCGCCGGTCATCATGTAGTGGTTCCCTGCACCGTGGTTTCCTTGGTTGTGGCAGACTGATCGGACGATGGCGTACTTGTCGGCGATGCTTGCGAGTTTTGGCAAGTGTTCGCAGATTTGGATACCGGGAACATTGGTGTTCATCGGCTGAAATTCGCCGCGGATCTCGACGGGTGCTTCGGGCTTGGGGTCAAAGGTTTCGAAGTGGGTAGGTCCCCCGTCCATCCAAATCAGGATGCAGCTAGCTGGTTTTTTGCCAGCAGGCATGCTTGCAGCGCAAGCCTCGCGAAGCTGCAGGAGGTTTGAGAAGCTGCCGCCGGCAAGGCCAGCGACACCCAATTGAAGCCAATTACGTCGGAGCATGGTTCAATCCTTGTGGGTAAATTCCGGAGAGTTGAGCATTGACCAGAGGATATCTTCGACCAGTTTTCGCCGATCATTGTTGGGTTTTCCGAATTCGCTGACTAGATCGGAAAGTTCGGTCGGATCAGGAAAACGGGAAAAGGTTGCCAAATAGAGGTCTTCGACGATTTGGTTAGGGGTCCACTGCGAGTCGGCCAGCCGCTTGGCTCGGCCGTTTTCGTCGGTGATTTTGGCTGCGATGGCTGGAGCGTTCATCAAGTGGAGGGCTTGGACGACGGTGGATTCTGGGATTCTTTCGCATGGGGGATCTTGGTTGGGATCGGGGCGGCCAAAGGCATCGAGGAGTTCCGATTCGGTGCGGACGGTCCAGAGTTGCATAGCCCGAGTGCCGGCCGGAGAGCCTGCATAGGACTGAGTGGTTTGGGTGATATCGCAGATCGCATCGGCCAGGACTTCGGCTCTTAGGCGCTGCCGGTAGTGCCGAGAGAAATTTCGGTGGTCACCGCGGTTGGTTTGGTTGGGTTCTGAAGAAAGAGAGTAGACGTGCGATTGCAATATTGTGCGCAGCAATTCTTTCTGATTAAAACCGATCGTGCGAAAATGCGTGGCGAGTTGATCAAGCAGTTTTGGGTTGCTCGGTGGGTTGGTTGCACGAAGATCATCGACAGGATCGACGATACCCACACCGAAGAGTTCGGCCCAAATGCGGTTGACTGCGACTTGGGCGAAGGTGGGGTTAGAATCGCTGACCATCCAATCGACGAGTTTTTCCCGGGGGTCGTCTCCTTGCGCGATTTGTACTTCTGAGCCTCGAAGGGTTTTTGGGGTCAGTGGTTTGCCCGTCAGTGGATGATTGACTTGCCCGCTGGACTTTACAAGAACGGTTTCTTCGCCACCGGAGATTGGGGGGGACAAACCCGTACCTTTGTAGCCGACGCGTGAGAAGAACGCGGCCAGGGAGTAGAAGTCATGTTGGCCGTAGACCTCGAAGGGATGTTGATGGCATTTGGCGCAATCCAGACGGATGCCTAAGAACAGTTGGCTGACCATTGTGACGATTTCGTCGGGTTCGCGACGATCACGGAAAATGGTAACGGCACCATTTTTCCAATTACTGCCACGGGCTGTAAGAATTCCGCGAACGAATTGGTCGTAGGGGAGATTTTGGCGGAAGGCGTCTCGGATCCAGGTGTCGAGGCTTAGAACGGCTTTGATACCGACACGATAGGGGTTGGGACGCAGCAGGTCGGCCCACTTGTTTGCCCAGTTATCGGCGTATTCTGGTCGTTCCAGAAGGGCATCGATTAGGGCGAAACGTTTGTTTGGGTTTGGATCATGGAGGAACTCACGAGTTTCATCGCTGGTGGGTTGTCTGCCGATGACATCGATGAAGGCGCGTCGAAGGAACTGGGAATCGGAAGCCGGACGGCTTGGCACGATGTTCAGATGAGCGAGACGTTGGTAGACCAAGTCATCGATGAAGTTGTTTCGGGGTAGTTCGGCATAGACTTTGGGGTCGACAGGATCGGGTCTTGGGATGGCAGACGACCAGGTGGCGATATTTCCCATATAGCGAGCCATGATGGTGGCTTCGCCTGGGAGAGACCCGGCTTGGATTTTTCCGTTGGGTTTGACGGCCAGAACTGCCGGTTCGTTGGATTGGTAGGCACTGGTGGAAGTGACATCGCGAGAGGAACCATCGCTGTAGGTTGCAGTCACTTTCAGGTGGAGTTCTTCGCCGGGGGCCAAGGGTTTTGGATCCGGAGAGATCGCGACTTGGGTCAAGACTGGGTCGGTTTCGTTGATTCTGGGGAAGCCTGCTTGGATCCATTGGACAAGGGTTTGGTAGTCGGCAGAATCGGGTTCAAGTTTTTTACCGCCACCGTGGGGGAGTTGCGAGGTTGCTTTTTGGAGCAGGAGGCTATCGGCCGGGGAGGCGGGTTGGACGCGTCTTCCGCGGGCATCGGTGACGATGGAGCGGAAGTCCATGTCGGAGTCGAAACCCAGCAGGGAGAGTGCAAATCCGTTTTGACCGCGGGACTTGCCGTGGCAGGGGCCGGAGTTGCAACCACGAGCGGTGAGAATGGGTTGGATATCGAGTTCGAATTTAGCGGGACTGTAGGGGGAATTGGATTTGATAAGAGTGTCTTGGGCGTTTAGGGCGGAGGGACAAAGGAGCAATGACATCGCTAGCAAAAGCCACAAAAATCGGGAGACAATCGCCGAGCGTTGAGCCATGCGTCCAAGAGTGCTTGCATATCGACCACGAAAACTAGGTGCCAGGCACCTGAATGCCAGGACTGGGAATGCTAGCATTCTTGAATAGAACCGCTTGAGAGAATGCTCGGGGACTGTCCCCGAAAAGATCCCCGAAAAGATCGCTTGAGGTGCCAGGCACCTGTGTGAAGAGCTAGCCAAAGCTAGCGTTCCGGTGGCCGGCCTGGATCGAAAACTAGGTGCCAGGCACCTGAATGCAAGGCTTGGAAATGCTAGCATTCTTGAATAGAACCGCTTGAGAGAATGCTCGGGGACTGTCCCCGAAAAGATCCCCGAAAAGATCGCTTGAGGTGCCAGGCACCTGTGTGAAGAGCTAGCCAAAGCTAGCATTCCGACGACCGGCCTGGATCGAAAACTAGGTGCCAGGCACCTGAATGCAAGGACTGGGAATGCTAGCATTTTTGAACAGAACCGCTTGAGAGGAAATCTAGGTGCCAGGCACCTGAATGCAAGGACTGGGAATGCTAGTATTTTTGAAGAGACCCTGGGAAAGCCCCCTTTTAGGGTCGACTTGGGCACGTAAGGTCCTGGTCTTTTGACTCGCTCCATGGTCGCTCCAAAGTACCTGGCTGGGGCTTGCTTGGACGAAACGCTCTCTGGCGATTCTTCTTCGGTGGGTGGTTGTTGGCAGGAGGTCGCAGAGATCTAATCCCTACGTCCCAACCCCCAGAATAATCGACTTACGACCCTCTTGGAAATAATCATCTGCCCCTCTAAGGGGGGTTTTTAGGAAAAACTCTGTGATGAAACTCCTCCAATCCAACCCGACGATGCCCGCTAAATCGACTCTAAACCGCCTTACACTTTGGGCACTTGCAGCCCTTTTTGGGGCTTGCTCTCCTAGCGCAATTGCCGACGATTCGCAATGGACTTTCTCTAGTTCTGTGTTTTTGAACACTCGCGCCGAGGGCGCCAACTTGCCCGAATCCGCCATGGAAATCGATTTCCCGGTACTGATCCGTCTGCATAAAGACTTCTTTGACTTCAACTCGGCTGCATCCAATGGTCAGGATATTCGATTCGAATTCGAAGGTAAAAACCTACCTTATAAAATCGATCATTGGGATGCTTCCAACGGCTCGGCCAGCATCTGGGTTTTGATGCCAAAGATCCAAGGGAACCAAAGAGCGGAAATAAAAGTCCTCTGGGGAAATCCAATCGCACCGGTTGTGTCTAGCGGCTCAGATGTTTTCACGGCGTCGAACCACTACCTGAGCGTACTGCACATGGATG
>JAGWZB010000493.1 GCA_018969045.1 Planctomycetota bacterium
CCAACGAAATAGACCAAAGGCCACAGAAACCCGAGGCTTTGCATGGCTTGTGCCAGCGAACTGGCAGCGTTGTAGGGTCGGAACTGTGCCATCCCTAGTGGTTCGACAAAACCCAGCCACCAATCCCAGTGGAACCATCCATGCAAGTGAAGCACATGGATAAAAATAAATGCAAACGCGATGTAACCGGTGGTCCGCTGGAGCCAGTACCGCTTGTTGCTCGTGAAGCGATAGTTTCTCAAATTCGAGTGGCCGCTCCTGGCGATCCACACCCCGACGATGGCGTGGAATAGGATCGGCAAAAAGATGAATGTCCACTCGACGATCGGAAGGAATGGAATACTGTGGATCGCAAACACCGCGTTTTGGAATACGGCCGGTCCGCCATTGAGGCTCGAATTCGTGATCAAGTGGACACACATGTACGCCCCGACGGGCACCAGACCGCTCAGAGAATGGAGGCGTCGGATCAGGAAATCATGCTTTTTCAGAAATCCTGAGAGCGAAAAATTCTCAGTAGGGGCCGAAGGAGGGGCTGCGTTCATTCTTGGTTAATTTCTTCAACGTAGACGGGTCGATCGGGGGGCTTCGTCGGCTTTGGGCGGGAAAATTTCCACTTTGGAACCCCCAGCGTCCTTTGGAGTGCGGTCTCTACGGTAGGAATCCGACTCGAAAAGCCCATTGGAATCTACTGTAGAGAATACAAGACAATTAACCAATTACCAAGCCTTCCGAGCTTGTATAACCGCTACAAACCAGGAAGTCTCGCATCGTCCTCGACCCAGATCGTCCAAACCCTACCTGTTTTACCCCGGAACTTCGATTTCGTTCAGTTTTTTGTGATTTCGTTGACATTGACGACGATAACGAACTATACTCGGAATCCGAATTGCTCGGCTTTGCCCAAAGTCGCAGCGTTACCCAAACTCCTCAGTTTCTTGAACACCAACCTAGCGGTTGACTCATGACAAAACTCGGCCAAATCTTCACGTTGTTGCTTTTGATCCTAAGTGTGGGATTCTTCTTCGCATCGGTGGCCGTCAACGCCACTCACAAGGACTTGCGAAGCGAGGTTCAAAAGTTCCAAGACCAGCAAAAGTCGTTGCAAGCGACCATCGATGAGCTCAAAAAGGCGGCCGAAGTCAACAAAACGCAACTGGCCCAAGAGCAAGTTGCACGCCGAGTTTCGCTGGCCGCCCTGCAAACCCAACTCGACACCGAGCGTGAAAAGAACCAACAAGCCAACACCCAGCTAAACGACCTGAACTCGAAAAATACACAAGCTACACAAAGCTTGGCGCAAACCCTAGCGGAACTTAAACGCATCACCAGCGAAAACGATCTGCTCAAGCAAGAGATCGACAAGATCATCACCGACCGCAACGGTCAACGCCGAACGGTGATCAACCTGACCGACGAACTCAACACCCTCAAGAGCAAGAAAATCGACTTGGATGCAGAGATCAAAACGCTCCGCGAACAATCGACCATGTTCCAAGCGTTGGCAGACACCCGAGGAGCAGCTTTGGCTGCCGCTGGCGTGAAGGATCCTGATGATGTTCCTCCTAGCGATCTCAAAGGCGTTGTCCTTGCTGTCGGAGCCGACCAATCTGTCGAAGTCTCCGTGGGTCGCGATGACGGTCTGCGTGCAGGCCACCAACTCGATATCTTCCGCAACGGCTCCTACTTGGGTCGTATCGAAATCCGAACCATTGCCGACGATAAAGCGGTCGGCAAGGTCTTACCAAGCTATCGAAAAGGCTTTATCCAAGCCGGCGACAGAGTCGCTTCGAAAGTTTACTAACTAGGTTTCCCCACCGATTCTTTCTTATCCTTGTTGATCCGAACATGTCCAAGCAACCGATCTCGATCTACACGATGATGATCATCCTGGCAAACATCTTTATGTTGCTGGCATGTATTTTTATGGCGATCGAATACTTTGGCCGTTGGGGAGGACCTTCCTCGCCCAAGGCCCCCAACGTGCAATGGATGCAAACACAAACCAAGGACTTGGTGGCTTAGGCCAATTCGGTTCTCTGCTCTTACGGGCTTTCCCTTACCTCAAGCGTTCGTCTTGGACCCACCAGGCCCGGTGGTCTAGCTTGATCGTGGCTTGGATATGCCTAAGCCTCTGTGCCCATTCATTAGGTGCCGGGCCAAGTCGAAAGATCAAACACGTTCTGTTTTACGATGGACAGGCGCGTCAGTTCACGGTGTACCTGCCCCCTGTTTGTCAAACCGCTGACAAAGACCAAGAACCCTCAGCCTTACCCGTCGTCTTTGCCTTTCATGGCGTGCTGATGAATGGCGAGACGATGGCCGAAATGACCCACCTGCACGACTTAGGCAATCGCTGCAATTTCATCGTGGTTTATCCAGATGGAGATGGACACGGAGTCTTCCGAACATGGAACTCCGGCGGTCGTTCTGGCAGACTGGAACGTATCGCCCAGGACGATGTCGGTTTCGTGCGTTGCATGGTCGGCGAACTCAAGAAGCGTTATCGAGTCGATCCAGAGCGAATCCATGCAACGGGATTTTCCAATGGAGCGATGCTCTGCTACCGATTGGCGGTTGAAACCCCAGAATTGTTTGCCTCGATCGCACCTGTTGCTGGTACGCTGGCTGTTTCCACCCAAAAAGCATCTCGCTATGTTCCAACCTTGCATATCCACGGCACGGATGACAAAGTCGTCGCATGGAATGGACCGAACCTGAAAACTCCGAAGAACCTGGATTTTTTAAGCGTTCCTGAAACGATCACGGCTTGGAAGCAACTTCTT
>JAGWZB010000061.1 GCA_018969045.1 Planctomycetota bacterium
TCAGAGTTAGCAGCCAAGAAACCGCTGAAAAACCCACCTTCCGCAGCGAAATTTTTAAGGATCAAAACCTGGTGGCCTGGTGCATCGTCCCATTTGACTCCCAGAAACGAGGCCCCGAGCAACGGGCACAGATGCTCGATGAACTTGGGATCAAACGACTTGCCTACGACTACCGAGCCGAACACGTCGCTTCCTTCGAAGAGGAAATCACGACGATGAAAAAACACGGTATCGAGATGACCGCTTGGTGGTTCCCAACCGTCCTGAACGACGAAGCCAAACTCATCCTGAGCTTGATTAAGAAACACCAAATTCATCCCCAGTTGTGGGTCACCGGTGGCGGAGACCCTGCCATGAACCAGCAGCAGACCCAAGCCTTCATCGAATCCGAAACCAAACGCATTCGTGAAATCGCCTTGGCTGCCCAAGATGCCGGTTGCAAAGTCGCTCTTTACAACCACGGCGGCTGGTATGGAGAGCCCGAAAACCAAATCCGTCTGATCCAAGCCATCGGGCTTCCTAACGTCGGTATCGTCTACAACCTTCATCACGCCCACCATCAACTCGATCGGCTCGAATCGATCCTCAAAAAAATCCAACCCCACCTACTGGCGATCAACCTCAATGGAATGGAAACCGATGGAGATCGTGTCGGCAAGAAGATCTTGCCGATCGGACAAGGCAGCCGCGACAAAGAAGTTCTCAAACTCATCGGGCAAATGAACTTCGATGGACCAGTTGGTATCCTCAATCACACCGATCTGGACGCACGAACCCGCCTCAAAGAAAACCTCGATGGACTTGGACAACTATCCAAAGAACTCAAACCATAGTCGGACGATTCTTCATGAGCACTCGATCTCGCAACGATTTGGTCGGCGTCAAAGGCCGCGTTCAAAACACGCTAAACGATTGGCGAGAAGCCCTCGGAAGTGTCCAGGAACAATGGAGAGATTCAACAGCCGATCAATTCATCCATGACCATTTCTCCGATACCGAACCACAACTCCAGCGCATCTTGATCGCCCTCCAAGAAGCCGCCGACTTGGTTCGCACGATCGAAAAGAAAGTTGCCGACGACTCCAGTGATTTACGATGATTCTCCAAGTAAACGATCCACTCATGCAATCTCTGAAACTGTTTCCGCTCCTAGCGATCGCTGCCGCATACGCCCTAGTAACCAACCCATCGATAGCCGTGGCGCAAGTAACCACCAAAACCATCCGCGTGGCAACCTTCAACGCCGCAATGAACCGCAAGTCGCTCGGTGAGCTATCCCAAGGACTCCAGAAAGGAGATCCCCAAGCGGCCAAAATTGCTCAAATTATCCAGACCGTTTCGCCCGATATTATCCTGATCAACGAAATCGATTTGGATGATCGCTCGGTAGAACTCTTTTGGACAAACTACCTGAACAAAACGGAAGGTTCGACCCAAGGGGAGTGGAAGTATCGCTTCAGCGGTCCGGTCAACACAGGTGTCGACTCCGGCCTAGATCTCGATGCGAACGGAAAACTTCACGAACCCAATGACGCCTGGGGCTTCGGGGCTTATCCTGGCCAGTATGGAATGGCTGTCTTTAGCCGCCTACCTATCGATACCAAGAACGTGCGCAGTTTCCAGAAATTTCGTTGGAGTCAAATGCCCGGTGCTCTTCGTCCCATGAAGCCTGCAACCGAAAATTCTCCCGAAGTATCGTACTATCCAGACGAAATATGGAACCAGTTGCGATTGAGTTCCAAGTCCCACTGGGATGTCCCCATTCAAATCGGAAACCAAATCCTTCATGTGATTGCGTCGCACCCAACACCACCGGTCTTCGATGGACCCGAAGACCGAAACGGCTGCCGCAATCACGACGAAATCAGGTTCTTGATGGACTACATCGCAGGCGATGCTTCAGGTAGCTATATCGTTGACGATCTCGACCAATCAGGATCGCTTGCCTTGGATGCAAGCTTCGTCATCCTCGGGGATTTGAACGCCGATCCAGTCGATGGAGATGGCCGTGCGCAAGCCATCCGAAACCTCTTGGAGCATCCTCGCGTTGCCAAATATCCAGCCCCAAAAAGCGACGGCGGAGCCCAAGCCGCCTCTGCATCAGCCGGAGCCAACTTGAGTCACAAAGGCGACCCCGCCAACGACACCGGCGATTTCAACGACAAAAACCCAGGAAATCTTCGAGTCGACTTCGTCCTGCCCTCGTCGAACCTCAAAGTCATCGATAGCGGCATCTTCTGGCCCTCCAAAGCCCAATTCCCTGAGTCCAACGCCTTGGCAAACGCCTCGGATCATCGCCTAGTCTGGGTGGATTTCGAAATCCGCGTCCAAGATTAACGATCCTTAATCGGTTTCTTCGGTTGCCGTTTCAACGGGTTTTCCTATAAAACTGTCGACTGATCGACGATCTCCAGATCGTAAATTTTCTACCTATATCATCTACCCGGACTATGGATATGAGGCTCCTACCACGCGCTTGGTGGCAATCGCTCACCTTGCTTGCCTGTTCATTGGCACTGATCTTGGTGACAACGCGTACTACAAACGCTGCTCTAACATCGCCCAACCCCACGACCCCTGAGCCACCCACGTTGTCCTCGATCGATGACCAGCCGATCCAGTGGCAATCCGACTCGAAACTGAGGGTCTATGCCTTTTTGGGTTGTGATTGCCCGGTCGCCAAGCTCTACGCTCGCAGGCTCGAAGAACTCCAAGCTCGATTGAGTTCCCAAGGAGTCCAGTGGATCGGCGTGATGAGCAACCCTCAGGACAGCATCCCAGACATTCGCAACTTTGCCAAGGAGCTCGATGTCTCGTTTCCTTTCATAAAAGATACTGACCAAGCCTTGGCGCAATCATGGAAGATCACCCGAACGGCCGAAGTGATTTTGGTCAACCCAAAGAACGAAGTCCTCTACCGAGGTCGCATCGACGACCAATACGCACCGGGCATCACCCGTTCCAAGACCACTCGCGACGACTTAGCACTGGCGATCGGCTCGGCCCTTCGAGGCTCAGCACCAGAAATCTCGGTCACCGAACCGGTCGGTTGCAAGATCGCTTATGTTCGCAAAAACGATTCAATCGATAATGCTCCATCGCAAACGGTCACTTACGCAGACTCCGTGGCCGCGATTTTTGACAAGCACTGCACCGAATGCCATCGGCCAGGTGAAATCGGTCCCTTTGACATCACCAACACCGCCGAACTGCAAGGCTGGTCGGAAATGATCCTCGAAACCATCGACACTGGACGCATGCCACCATGGCACGCCGACCCCACTCATGGTTCTTTTAAAAACTCGCGCTCGATTTCCCGCCAAGAGATTGAAATCGTCCGGCAATGGGTACGATCAGGGGCCCCTATCGGAGACGCTTCGAAATTGACTCCTGCGAAATTTTCCGAAAGCGGTTGGCGTTTGGGAAAAGATCCCGATCTTGTCGTTCCTATGAATACCAAAGCCTATAACATTCCTGCATCCGGAACGGTCGACTACCAGTATTTCGTGGTCGATCCAAAGATCAACGAAGATCGCTGGGTCGCTTCGGCGCAAGTCATCCCGGGAGATCCTTCGGTGGTGCACCATGCGATCGTCTTTATCCGCCCCCCTGATGACTCTGAATTTATCGGCATCGGTTGGCTGACCGCATACGTACCGGGTCAGATGGCGACCCGCTTTCCAAGTGGCTATGCTCGCAAGATCCCTGCTGGCTCGAAGTTTGTGTTTCAGATGCACTACACACCTAACGGACGACCGACAAGCGATTTGTCCAAGATCGGTCTGACTTTTGTCGACGAGCCGACGGTCACCCACGAAGTCTTCACAGTCGTGGGTATCGATCAAGACTTTGAAATTCCACCCGGTGCCAGCAACCACAGTGTTACCGCAAGGGTTCCCAGGTTTCCAAAGAACGGAGAACTGCTAGCTGTTTCCCCGCACATGCACGTTCGTGGCAAAGCCTTCGAGCTTCGGGCGCGACGCGGTGAGGCCACTGAAGTTCTGTTGAATGTTCCTCGCTATGATTTCAACTGGCAACATACTTACGAGTGGACCGACAGGATCCCCCTGTCGGATATCGACGGTTTGGAATTCACCGCCTCGTTCGATAACTCGGATGCAAACCCCACCAACCCTGCTCCCGATGAATTTGTGATGTGGGGCGATCAAACTTGGGAAGAAATGGCCGTGGCTTTTTTCGAAGTATCGCGGCCTCGGAATGAGTCCGACAGTTTGCAACAGCGCAGTATCGCTCAGCGCAGCGATCGCCCGGCACAAACCATGAGCAAGCCTCTGGATTTGCCACAGGACGATGCAACCAAGTACGCTGACGAGTACCTTACCAAGTGGGATTCCAACAAGGATGGAATCGTCTCCTGGGAGGAATCGCCTCGCATCCTTCGCGACTTTGGGTTCTTTCGCATCGATCGAAACAACGATCGACAAATCACGCGAGAGGAACTGATCCAAGCTGGCCAAGATTCCAGCGGCAGAAGCCAGCGCCGGGGTGGTCAATAAGTCCATGCTTCATAACCCCACCCAAAGTCATCACTCGGATCCTTCGGACCGCGACCCCAAACCAACAACGACCAGTTTCACCGCTCGGCTCTTTGCTTCGGTCATGGATTTTCCACGCCTATGTCTGGCCTTGCTGGTCCTCCTGACCGGACTCGCCATTGGAGGTTATCTGGATCCGGATTGGCCTGAGAAACTCAAGTCTCGATGGATCCCAAACTCCGCCGATGCGGGTATCGCTTCTGGCGAATCGTCTGCTACAGCAAACTCCTCGGCAGCCAGAGATTCCAACGCTCCGCGACGTTTTGGACGCAGGGGCGGTTTTGGTAATAGCGGTGGACGAAGCGAAGCGGTCTTGGTGGTCAAATCCCCATCGATCTTTACTCCCGAAGGATCCAAGGCGTTTCGAGAGGTCGTAGAGCGAGTCGATGCGCTGGATGTTGTCGCTTCGGTACGCTCACTGGATCAAGCCCCTCCGCTGAATATTTTCGGACTGAGTGAGCCGATCTTGCCCCGAGGCAACGCGACCCAGCAACGCTTTGATGTCGCGAAGAAGAAAGCCATCGCCCATCCTCTAGTCGTTGGGCAAATGCTTTCAGATGACGCGCAAACAGCGCTGATCGAGATCCAATACGATTGGCTTTACATCCAAGACAATGCGCAGTGCACCGAGCCGATCCTGGCAGCTGCCAAACAGGTCGCATCGGAGCATCCTGGCGTACCGATGGAGTTCCACGTCACAGGCAACGTTCCGCTTCGCATGGTGCTGATGAAAAACAATCGAAACAATGAAATCCGCTACCAAGTCATCGGCTATAGCATGATCCTGCTGATGGCCGCGATTTTGTTTCGAGGTCTTTCGGTTGTTTTAGTCGTCGCTGCAGCACCCGTGCTGGGTGTGTTCTGGACCTTGGGGTTTCTTCGCTATTTCGACCTCCAAGAAAACCCCTTTAGCTTCGTGATCCTGCCGGTGTTGCTGAGTCTCGTCGGATTTACCGACGGAGTCCACATCATGATCCACATTCGAAAATGCATGCGTGAAGGGATGGCGCCCAAGGATGCCTGCAAGCGAACCCTGGAACTGGTCGGATTGGCTTGCTTTTTAACGTCGCTCACTACGGCCATCGGCATGGGCTCGCTGGCTTGGGCAAACCATCAAGTCGTCCGTGAATTCGGCTGGTCGTGCGTCTTGGGTGTGACGGCCACTTGGATTTCGGTCATGCTTGTGATCCCGCTCATCAGCATGACCCCATGGAGCAGGCGATTGAGCCGAGGCTCCGAGCGAGATCTGCTACAACACGCCATCGGACGATTCGAACCGACACTCCGTTGGATCATCGATCGCAAACGATCGATCAGTTATTTTTCCATCCTGCTCACCTTGGGCTTAGGCGGATTGGCTCTTGCCCTACGTCCCGACGATCGCAAGTCCAGTGCGTTTCCTACCGGCAGCGATGCCCAGCAATCCTTGGCCCATTTGGACCAAGCCATGAATGGATTGGATGTCTGCATGATCAACGTCAAATGGGATCCGCAGAAATTGAGTAGCGAGCAAGTGGCGATGGCTCTCGACCAAGCCGAAACGGTACTCAAAAGCGAACCGCTTATCGGTCATCCATTGTCGCTGGTGACCTTGCTCAACGCTTTGCCCGGTGAAGGCTCGGTGCTGGACAAACTCTCGATGGCCGAGTTGCTGCCACCACCTTTGCGCCAGCGGCTTTTTGACCAAGATCAATCGACAGCCACCATGACCTATCGGTGCAAGGATCTCGGTACCGCCACTTACCAAAGCACCTTCGAGCGCATCGATCAATCCCTTCAATCGATCGCTCGAGAGAATCCTGGACTGACGATGGAGATGCAAGGCGAAGCGATTTGGCGATGGCGAAACCTATACACCATCGTCACCGATCTGACGGCAAGTCTCGGTTCGGCTGCACTGATCATTTTTGCGGTACTGGCAGTCGCCTACCGCTCGCTACGGCTGGGTCTGATCGCGATCATCCCGAATGTGTTGCCACTCCTGGCATCGGCAGCCTACATGGTCATCACCAAGCAGCCACTCGAGGTTGTTAGCGTCTGCTGCTTTACCATCTGCTTGGGGATTGCTGTCGATGATACGATCCACTTTATGTCCAGATACCTCGAAGAGTTTAAGCACGGTGGCTCTCATGCCTCGGTCATCCAAAGATCTTTTCGAGAGGTCGGTACGGGTATGATGATGACGACCATCGTGCTGGTTGCGGGATTCAGCAGCGTGGTGACTTCCGACACAAGAGACCACCGGATCTTCGGAGCTTTGGGGGTATTCACACTGGTCACGGCCCTGCTTTGCGATATGTTCCTTTTACCTGCCTTGTTGGCTTATTTCGATAAACCGCGCAAGTTGACCATGGAACCTGTATCAAACCAAACGCATGTCTGATAGCCAACAGAAACTCGTTGCTGCTTGGCGAGTCCACCAACAAGGAAATATCGCCGCGGCTAAGCAAATTTACCAGGAAGTCCTCCAAAAGGAACCCAACAACGCCAATGCTTGGTGCTACTTAGGGATTGCCTTGCACGATCAGCGGGATTACGCAAGCGCGGTCAAGGCTTACGAGAAATCGATCGCGATCCAACCGTCGTTTCCCATCGCTCTGAACAACTTGGGTAACTCGCTTCGATACCTCGGTCGCATCGAGGAGTCCGATCTGCGATTCCAGCAAGCGATCCTCATCAAACCCGATTACTTCAACGCTTATCGAAACCGAGGGACCTTGCACGCTTGGACAGGTCGGATCGATCTGGCTCTGAAATACTACGCCGACGCGATGCGGCTTCAACCCCAAGACGCAGAACTCCATCGCAACCTGGGTGTGATCCATCTGCTCCAAGGTGACTTCAAAACCGGTTGGCAAGAATATCGACATCGATGGAACTGTGTCGAAGCTATCCAGCATCGCTATGCTCAGCCAAAATGGAACGGCCAAGACCTTCAAGGTAAAACGATCCTGCTGTATGCCGAGCAGGGACTCGGTGATACCATCCACTTCGTTCGCTATGCCAAGATCCTGCAGCAGCGCGGTGCTCGAACGATCGTCCATTCCCAACCCCAACTGACCGCGTTGCTCCAAGGTTGCCCAGGTATCTCTTCCTTGGTACCCAACACATGGAAAATCGAGCAGCCCTTCGATTATCATTGCTCGTTGATCGATGTGGCCGATGTTCTCAAAACCGATCTAGCGAATATCCCAAACGATGTTCCCTATGTGCATATCCCAGCAAACCTCGTCGGTTACTGGAAACGCAAACTCGATGAACTCTTGCCACCTTCCAAACACCGGATCGGATTGGTCTGGCAAGGGAATCCCGATCACCAAGCCGATATGTTCCGCTCGTTCCCTCTGTCGTCTTTGGAACCTTTAAGCCAGCTGGACGATGTGCAATTGATCAGCCTGCAGTTTGGACCAGGAAGCCAGCAGCTCAAGCAGTGGACGGCAAGCAAACCGATCTATACACTGCCAGAGGACATCGATCGCTCCAGCGGTGCGTTCATGGACACGGCGGCCATCCTGCATCATCTCGATTGGATCGTCACCAGCGATACCTCCATGGCCCACCTTGCCGGTGCGTTGGCAAGACCGACACTGATCCTATTGGGCTTCACCCCCGATTGGCGATGGTTGCTCGATCGCTCTGATTCTCCATGGTACCCCACGGCAAAACTGGTCCGGCAAGCAACCATTGGCAAGTGGCAGGAGGTCGGTCAGCAAGCCGCCGACATCCTGGCCGACGAATTTCGCAAGCCCCAGACAACCCGCACATGATCCCAGGCATCGCTCCACTTCGTATCGGAAAGGTCGACATCGGCTTTCCAGTTGTCCAAGCCGCATTGAGCGGATACAGCGATTGGGCCATGCGCTTGATTGCACGCCGCATGGGGGCTTCGTATTCGCTTTGCGAAGTCATGCTCGATCAGTTTTTAATCAGCCTCAAGGAACGGAAAAAGACTCAGCATTTCCTCTACAACACCCCGGAAGAGCACCCGGTTGCAGGCCAGCTCATGGGGGCTGAACCCGAACAATTTTCCTTAGGAGCCCAGAAGCTTGTCGAAGCCGGTTTCAGTGTCATCGATATCAATTTCGGTTGCCCGGTTCGCAAAGTGCTTGGACGTTGCCGCGGTGGCTTTCATCTAAGTCAACCGACAGTCGCGCTGGAAATTGTTCGCAGGACACGCGATATCGTTCCACCGGATATCCCGGTGACGATCAAGATGCGGCGAGGAATCGATGACACCCAAGAAAGCCGCGACCATTTTTACGAAATCCTTGACGGTGCATTCGCTTACGGTATCTCCGCCATCACCGTCCACGGTCGGACTGTACAGCAGCGTTACATCGGTCCAAGCCGATGGTCGTTCCTCAAGGAAGTCAAGCAGCATGTCGGCAAGGATAAAATCATCCTCGGTAGCGGGGATCTGTTCAGTGCCCAAGACTGCTTGCGTATGATGCTTGAAACCGGTGTCGATGGCGTTACCGTCGCCCGAGGGTGTATCGGCAACCCATGGATCTTTGGCCAGGCCCAAGCGATCTTTGATGGCAAGCCGCTGCCGCCCCCACCCAGCGTCCACCAGCAGCGCGAAGTCATCCTCGAGCATTTTCGATTGGCCGAACAACTCTATGGACCGGAGCGTGCCGGCGTCCCGATGCGCAAGTTCGGGATCAAGTACTCGGCATCCCATCCTCGCGGTCTCGAAGTCCGCGAACAATTCGCAAGGGTAAAAAATTTCGAAGAATGGAAAGCCGTCCTGGACCGATGGTACGTCGAAGATCTGCCAGGAGTTTACCCAAGCAGTAGCATTTTTGAGCAGCAGCAAGAGTGCGAGTGAACTCGAATGCCCAATCCTCATCGAATCTCCCTAGCAAGAGCTTGGACTCCGATTCCAAATCCATCGTGCCGGTTTGCACTGCAGCGATTCTTCCAGAAGCCGACGAACCTGGGGGAAGAAACGCGTGTGCAGTTGAAAGTTGTTTGCCATGGCAAACTCCAGGATGCCTATCTCAATGGACAGCCTCTTGTCCATTGGAATTCAGCCCAATTGAATTCTGAAATTCCAGACTTGCACCATGCAAGCCAGGTTGAGGCTGAGAATTCTCAGGAATTCGGGTATGATTGGCAGATCGCTGCGGCTCTGAAGACCCGAAACGAATTGGTCCTCTGCTGGCCAACGTCTGATTCCCATCCTCCCGTATCCCCACCAAAGTTCGAAGTATGGCTAGAGATATTCGATCCTTGATCAAGTCGTCCCTGCTTGGCCTGATGGCTCTAAGCGGTCCTGTCCTATCGATCAGCGTCCCATCAGCCCCGAGGGTCTTTGGTCAAGAAGCTACCAAGCCCCAGGGTCAGAAAACTCCCGCACCGAAGCCTGCGGAAGCCCCGTTGGATGATTCGGTCAATGTCGAAGCACTCTTGGAAGCCCGACTGCCGGCTGAGGAACTGGATCTGGGATGGATCCGTCTGTTCGATGGCCAGTCGCTTTTGGGGTGGAAGGCCAGTTCCCAAGTCGATTGGAAAGTGGATAACGGGGAAATCGTCGCCAAGGAAGGACAAGCAGGTTTCTTGCTGACTGAAGTCCGTTTCAGCGATTATGAAATCGAGCTCGAGTTCCAAGCTGACGAGAAAACCAACAGCGGTTTATTTCTGCGGACTTCCGAGTCGGTCAAGGATCCGGCCAAGGACTGCTACGAAATCAACATCGCGCCTGTAGACAACCCTTTCCCGACCGGTTCGATCGTCGGTCGAGCCAAGGTTTCCGAACAAGTCACTGCACCGGAAGCGGGTCAGTGGCACTCGCTGCATGCACTTGTCGATCAAGATCACATCCAAGTCTGGGTCAATGGCCAGCAAGCTGCCGACTACAAAGACACCACCGGCCTGACCGCTGGCCAGATCGGTCTTCAGTTCAAAGAGGGACCTATTCGATTCCGCAACATTCGTCTGCGGCCTATCGGATATAGCGTGCTACCGAAAGCCGAGAAAAGCGATTGGAACGAACCTGCAGGGACCATCGAAGCCAGTTTCACCCATACCGGTACGATAAAACTCAAAGGTGGCCGAGGCCATATCGAACTGCTGCAACCCCACGCAAATCTTTGCCTGCAAGCCACCGCGTTAACCCTTACGGAAAACGTCAACTCCGGAATCTTCTTCCGATGCATTCCAGGCGAAGACATGAACGGTTACGAATGCCAAATCCATCATGGATTCAAAGAAGATCGGCGACGTGCAGTCGATGCTGGATCCGGATCCATCTTCCGCCGTCAGAACGCAAAAGCAGTCTTGAGCGACGAAGGCAAGCCTGTCCATATCACAATCATCGCCGATGGTCCGACCATGGCGACTTGGGTTGAAGGTGTCCCGGTGGTGGCTTGGACCGATACACGTGCACCCAACGAGAACCCTCGCAAGGGACTTCGCACCGAAGCCGGAACGATCATGCTCCAAGGCCATGATCCAGGCTCCGAGGTCGAGTTCACTGCGCTGTCGATTTGCCCTCTCCCTTAACGGATTCTTGCAAGCTGAGTTTTCGCTATGTCCACTTATCGACCTTGCTTGTTAGTTTGCAAATCCCTTTGCCGACTGATGGTTTGCTTTTGGATCGTTTTGCTTTGGGTCGACCATGCATCGGCTCAGGAACCAAAGAGAATCTTTGACGGCACGTTCGATGGCTGGGAAGGGGACTGGAACCATTGGCGGATCGACCAAGGCTCGATCGTCGGGGAAATTCCCAAAGGAAAGACCCTCGGTAAAAACACTTGGTTGGTTTGGCGAGCGGGCCAGTTGAAAGACTTTGAACTCAAACTCGAGTTCCATCTCTCGGGTCTTGCCGCTGCCAACTCAGGGATTCAGATACGTTGCCAAGTCGACAGCGTCGATCATGTTTCGGGTTATCAAGCGGACTTGGACATGGGAAGCACATGGTTGGGTCGAATCTACGATGAGCATGGCCGCGCGATGCTCGTCGAACGGGGCGAACGTGTAAAGATCTTGCCTGATGGGAAGCGACTGGCCAAACGCTATGCTCCAGTGCATCAGTACCCGGTGTTGTTTCGTGAGAACCAGTGGAACGATTACCGCATCGTGGCCATCGGTGAACGGATCGACGTCTATGTCAACGGCAGTCTGTTCTCACAGCTTTGGGATCAGCAGATCGATCAAAAGGATCTTGCCGGTAACTTGGCGTTGCAACTGCACTCGGGTCCCGAGACGCGCATCGCTTTTCGCAACATCACTCTGGAAACCCTTAGCGAAAATGATGCTGGGAGATTGGCTAAGTTCGAGCTGCCGGAGGAATCCCCGTCGGTAAGTCAGCAGCAAGAGGGGTTCGAACCGCTGGGAAAAGACGCCAAGCCCCTGAACTTGGGTTTTGAACTCGGTTCGCTCGATGGCTGGAAGGCTATCGGGAACGCATTTGAAAAACAACCCTTACGCCAAGACGGCATCTCGAAACGTTGGCCAGGTCAAGTCAGCAACAAACAAGGTGAGTACTTCATCGGTGGGTACGAAATCGTGCAGGATGCAGGGACTGGGACCCTGCAATCCTGTCCTTTCAAAGTCACCCATCCGTATGCAGGTTTTCTCTTTGGAGGAGGTCAAGACAATTCGACGCGTGCCGAAGTTATTTTGCACGACCAGCAAGGAGCCGAGACCAAGATCATCGCTCGCGCATCGGGCGACAATCGAGAGCAGATGCGCCGCATCGCGGTGGATCTTCGCGAGTACCAGGGAGCTAGCATCAGCGTTCGTCTTGTCGATGAAAACCCAGGAGCTTGGGGACACCTGAACTTTGATGATTTTCGGTTTTACGATGCGCCTCCGGCGATCACGGTGGCTGCCGATGCTGGACCTAGGTCCACTTTCAATGCCGTGCTGCATAGCTTGGTTCCCAACAAGATCGCTCCGCAAGACAAATCTAGTGTAGCGAATCAGACACTCGAGCAGATGCATGTTCCCGATGGCTTCTCGGTGGAATTGATCGCAGCCGAACCCGATGTCCATCAGCCGATCGCCTTTGCGTTTGATCCCAAAGGAAGACTTTGGGTGCTCGAAGGACACTCGTATCCCCAAAAACGCCCGGAAGGTCAAGGGCTCGATAGGATCGTGATCCTAGCCGATGCCGACGGCGATGGTCGATTTGAAAGCCGCAAAGTTTTTGTCGAAGGGTTGAACTTGGCAAGCGGCATCGAAGTCGGGCACGGTGGTGTTTGGGTCGGAGCAGCACCTGAGTTACTGTTCATCCCCGATCGCGATGGGGATGATGTTCCAGATGGAGCGGCCCAAGTCCTCTTGGATGGATTCGGGTTTGGGGATACCCACGAGACTCTCAATAGCTTGGTATGGGGGCCAGACGGATGGCTCTATGGCACCCAAGGTGTTTTCAATACTTCGTCGGTAGGCAAACCAGGTGCAGCCGAACAAGACCGAGTCTATTTGGCGGCTGGCGTTTGGAGATACGGTCCGATCGAGAATCGTTTCGAAGTTTTTGCGCATGGGACGAGCAATCCTTGGGGCCTGGACTTTGACGAGCATGGACAATTCTTCATGACTCATTGCCGTAGTTTTTGGGGCAAGGGTGGGACCACGCACGTGATGCACGGGGGGCATTACTGGAATCAAGTCAACGGAGGATATGCGCCCTTCATTTCGAACAATGGAGTCCCAAGCGCCCCGCATTTGCAGAACTTTCTGTTGGCCTCAGCAAGGTACGATTCGGGCGAAGGAGGAGCGGGCCGTCCTGGAACCGGAGAGATCTATGGCGGCCATTCGCATGTCGGGACTGCGATTTATTTGGGTGACAATTGGCCCAAAGAGTACCGCAATCATTTGCTCACCCACAACCTCCACGGCCATCAACTCAACCATCAGATCAATCGACGCGAAGCCGGTGGATACAACTCGATCCACGCCGGTAATGACCTATTGCTGTGCAGCGATCCTGCTTTCGTCGGAGTCGATCTTGCCGTCGGTCCCGATGGAGCCTTGTACATGAGCGATTGGGTCGATACTCGCCATTGCCATAATCCTGGGGTTGAGCAATGGGATCGCGGCAACGGTCGAATCTATCGCATGAAGTTCGATGCAAATTACAAACCCAATCGACGTGATTGGACCAAAGCGACCGACTTGGAACTGGTCGAAGCCCTTCGGCTCTCGGACGATTGGCACGTGCGTGCCGCACGGTTGGTTCTTGCCAGTCGCTACGCGGGAAAGCCCGTTCCAGCCATGGTGACACAGGCCATTGGCAATTTGCCAAATCGGCTTCAATCCCTTTGGGCACTGGCATCCCTGCGTGCGATTACCGACCAAGACATCGCATCGAGCTTGGCCGATCCTAGCGAAATGGTGCGTGCTTGGGGTGTGCGTTTGTCAGCCCGACCAGAGAGACTCACCGAGTTGGCTAAGAACGAAAGTTCGCTGATGGTCAAGCGAGAGATTGCACTTGCTGCTGGGCGATTTGCAAACGCGGAAGCTTGGGCAAGCCTCCAGGTACTTTGCAATCAACCTCAGTGCGCACAAGACCGCGACCTGCCGGTAATCTTGTGGCAGGCTATCGGTAAGCACTGGAGCATCAATCAAGCGTCGGTAGAGTCCAAGGCATTGGAGATAGCTCGAACGACACCTTTGGAAACGGTTCGCGACAGCATTCTTTGGTATGCAGCCAAGACATCCGAAGCGGGCCGGCAAGCCTTATTGTCGGGATTGCTCGAGGCTGATCCAAGTCGTTTGCGTCACGATCTTGAAATACTCGAACTGTCGCTTCGAGGGCAAAGCGATGTGCAGACCAGTCAGGCATGGAATCAGCTTTCGAGGACTCTTTACAGTTCCACCGATGGAGGGATTCGAAATCTCGCCGAGTCGATCGGTGCGCAGATGGGCGATCGGCTGCTGTTTGATACCGTTCGCAAGCGGCTTGCACCGGACCAATCGATCCAAGCCAGATCGCAGGCGATGGATGTCTTGCAACAGGATCGTTCTCCAGAAAACTTACCGTTGCTGCTAGAGACGCTCGATGAGCCAAAACTGGCGGCCAAGGGGCTCGCGCTGCTTCGTAGGTACGAGGATCCAAAAATAGCGTCTGCGGTTATCGAGCGAATGAAACGCTTTGCTCCGGACGCGGTAGCAGCGGGTCTGGATCTACTGACTAGTCGCAAGACATTCGCTAGCAGTCTGCTCGATGCGCTTGCGGACAAGCGAGTCGATCGATCTGTTTTGACCGCGTATTATGCTCGCCAGATGACATTGCTGGGCGATCCGAAGCTTAACGATCGGATTGCCAAGGAGTGGGGGCAAGTCCGCAGCGGTTCCGAAGCGATGAAGGATCAGATTCGCAAGACCACTCAAGCCTATCGAGGTGCACCGCTTTGGGCCTTTGATGCAGGTGCAGGTAAGAAGCATTTTGAAAAGCTGTGCGCCTCTTGCCACGTGTCGGCCAAAGAGAACATCGAGATCGCGCCCAAGTTGCAGGGGACTGGAGCCAAGGGGATCGACTATGCGATCGAAAACATTATCGATCCCAACGCGGTCATCGGAAAAGAATACCAAGCTCGGGTGATTCGGACCAAGGATGGGCAAATCATCACCGGCTTGGTGCAGTCCGAAAGCGACAGCGTTATCTCGATCCGCACAGCAACTGAGACGATTCAAGTCGCTAAGTCCGAGATCGATGAGTTCAAGGTGTCCGAGAACTCCTTCATGCCGGTGGGGTTGCTCGACTCGCTCGATGAGCGTCAAAGGATCGAGCTGCTCAAGTACGTGCTTTCCTTATGATAGAGGCGAAGTTGCCTGTGGACCGGTCGACCCAAGATGCGTTAGAGATATGGCAAGCGGGTGTCGATGCAGTGCGGGCGGATCGCGTTGTCCGAGACTCGCTTCGATGGGATGGCAAGACGCTTGAGGTCCAAGGCCAACGCATCGATTTATCGAAGGCTCAGCGGTTGATCATCGTAGGTGCAGGAAAAGCTACCGCAGGGATGCTTGAAGGGCTTCTGGAGGTGATCGACCAAGGTGGGATTGCATCGCGTCGGATCGAGACTCTTGGGTGGATCAACGTGCCCGAGGGGGCTGTTCCAGGATCGCTTCAGGTTTCGCTCGATCGGAAGAGTCTCGCTTATTGCAAGTCGGGGGTAACGATTTGTCAGGCAAGACCCAGCGGGGTCAATGAGCCGACGCCAAGGGTCATGGCAGGGACTCAAGCGATTTTGGAGCAGGTTGAGCAAGCGGGTCCACAAGATGCGGTGATTTTTTTGCTGAGTGGGGGAGGTTCTGCGCTGCTGTGTGCACCTTGCGAGTGGTTGAGTTTGGAGACCAAGGTTGCGATCACGCGAGCCTTATCGAGCCGAGGTGCTGGGATCCAGGAGCTCAATGCGGTGCGTCGAGCGTTGAGTCAGGTCAAAGGTGGGGGATTGGCGCGTCGGTGCAAGGCGGGTCATTTGATCACGCTGGTGATTTCTGACGTGCTTGGGGATCCCTTGGAGATGATCGGATCGGGCCCGACGGTTTTGGAGCCGGCCCCGGATCCGAAGCTTGCTGCGGAGATATTGCAACGATTCGCCTTTGGCGAATTTTCTGAGGTGGTCTCCAAATTGCTTCAAATCGGATCGACCGATGCGTCGGATAAGTGTGTTTCGGAGGCTATGGCGCAAGCGTTTGTTTTGGCCAACAATCAGACGGCGGTGCAAGCGGCCATGGTGCATGCGCGAGAGCTTGGGTATCAGGCCCAAGGACGATCGGAGGTCGAGGCACAAGGGTCCGCCGATCGGGTGGGAGTGGAGTTCGCCGAGCGGGTCCTTGGGATGCCGAGCAGGAGTGTTTGGATCAGTGGAGGGGAGCCGACGGTGGTTTTGGCGGACGCCTCGATACGGGGACAAGGGGGGAGGAACCAGCATTTGGTGTTGTCGGCGGCAAGAGCGATGCTGGTCGATCCAAAGTTTGCGGAGTTTCGACGATCGCTTGGTGATGGCAGGGAATCGATGGCATTGGTTTCCGGAGGGACTGATGGAGAAGACGGGACGACTCAGGCAGCTGGAGCATGGATTGATGGTCCGTGGCTTAGTGACCAAGATTCTGGCGACGGCATTTCTGAGCTGGAGGATGCGATCCGAAGATGCGATTCGTATCGGGTGTTTGAGCGAACCGGCAATCTGATCCAGACAGGACCGACCCACACAAATGTTTGCGACCTCCGCGTTTTACTTCGGGGCTAGAACGCACATAACCGCTGATGTTTAAAGTTGACCGCTAATATTCGCTGATGACCGCCAATGTTTACGGTTGACCGCTAATGTACGCTGATGACCGCTAATGTTTACGGTTGACCGCTAATGTTCGCTGATGACCGCTAATGTTTACGGTTGACCGCTAATGTTCGCTGATGACCGCTAATGGAAAGGTGCGGTTGGGGTTTGGTTTTGGTTTTGTGGCTGTTGTATGAGCGTCGATGAGTGCCTATTAGCGGTCCTGTTTTTTGACCGCTAATGTTCGCTGATGGCCGCTGATGGAAAGGTGCGGTTGGGGTTTGGTTTTGGTTTTGTGGCTGTTGTATGAGCGTCGATGAGTGCC
>JAGWZB010000494.1 GCA_018969045.1 Planctomycetota bacterium
CCCCCTTGACCACGAATTGCTCACGGTATGGAGACCGCGAAAGTCGATACAGCAATCGTTCGATCGCGAATCGAACTAGCACTAAATCAAACGCCTCGTTGTTAAACTTGGCGACAGTCATCAACCTTGCTCGTACAGATGCTGAGATGTCCCGAGCCTGCTTACCAGTCATGATGTCGCTTCCAGATATGGCCTAATTACATTGGCCATTCGACAAACCTTGGCCGCTTTCCAAATTTCATCGACGGTCGCCTTTTTTGATTCCCGACAATCACGCAGCGCTTCAATGGCTACATCGAGCCCGATTTTATTCCGAAATTTGAAACAGTCAGCAACCGTCTTGGCCGCAGAGTAAACATGGATCGGCACCCCTTCGATTTTACGTTTCTCGACACCGAATTGTCTTGATGCGACTGAGAACCGAACGACTCGAATCGGTGGGTACGCAATCTGCGGTTTACGATCCTTCTGTCCGATTGCCAGCCACACTTCATGTGGCGATTGAGTTGTCAGATCGTGAATACGAAGTGCGCTTAGCAAACAAACCGTTGAGTTAGGGGAGAGTTTGCAGGCCTCAACGATGGAGCGAAACTCACTGGGCCGTGAATCAGGAAGGGTGTATAGCCCTCTGCTTTGCCGCTGAAGAACCCCTTGGCTGGCAAGCACATTCAGGTAGGACCCCGAAATGCCTATCGCGACAAGATCACGGGGGCGCAGGATTTCCATTCGCTTGAAAAGCTGAAGGATCTTATCTTTCTTGTGGTTTACCATTTGCATTTTGTAGGTAGATATTAACAAGTACAAACAGATTCTAAACCCTAAGAGCTAAAGAAAGCAAGCCAACAGTCTTCAAGCGGGACAGGATAATTCTGAAAAGTGAGATCACGAACAGGGCGAACCGCTAGGCGGCCAGGGAGTGGGTTGAAGAAAGTTGAAAGTAGAGTTTTTTAGAGACTCGCCACGTCAACCTACGGGTCACCATTGAACGCGCCAAAAACTAACTCGCTGCTGGTTAACAACGCTGCTCCAATCGACAGCTCGACACGGGGGGACGTCCACTGGGCTGTATCGAGGGGCAAAAACTGAAAAGCCCGTTTTTCCAGGGTTTTTCGCATTTCAAAGCGCGATAGTCTTGAGTTTGTTCGAGGAGAGTTGCGCTCGGGGGAGCTTTCGCCAAAGTTCTAACTTTGGTGACCAAAAGACTTAACGCCCGGCGTCGAGAGATCGATAGCCGGGCGTTTTTCGTTTCTACCCAGTTATTCGCGGGTTTCCAACGCTTTTCACGGTTCGCCGGCCCAAACCGCCGCGCTCTCTGTTTGCAGAGAGATTTCCGACTCTCGAACGCAACCTTCAAGGTTGCACCCGCCGGTGCGAAAAATCGGTCCCGAACTCTCTGACTCTCTTTTTTCTGGGGCCTCCAGAGTTAACACAGAGTTCTCGTTCGGAGTCCGGAAAGAATGTAACCGAATTCAAGATCAGATGTTGTGGTTCAACGATCTTCAACCTAATTCAGATTGCGAGCGACTTAACCTTCGTAAGGACCATCGAAGCCGTCACCGAAAGCAAAGCGCCCGTAGTAAAAGCGACTGGGGCACCATAGGTCTGATACAGCCAGCCGAAAAGGAGACTCGCGGGAAGAGCTGCGACCCCAAGCGTGAAGTGATACCAACCGAAACCTAAACCGCGGCGATGTTCGCCAACCAGTTGCACGACCAACTTCTTTTCCGCAGGCTCGGTAACCGCGTAGAAGAATCCATACGCCAGAAACAGTGCCCAGGCTTGCCATGCACTCGTGGCAAATCCGAAGGCGACGTAGATCGCCGCATAGGCAAGCCAACCGACGACGATGGGTCGCTTCGCACCAATGCGATCGGACAATCGGCCTGCGTAGATGTTGGCACCGCTTTTAACAACGTGGAAGGCACACCAGAGAACGGGCAACATGTAGAGTGGCACACCCAGTTCGCCAGCTCTCACCAACAAAAACGTGTCGCTGGAGTTGCCGAGAGTGAAGAGGAGCAACGACAAGAGGTACCACCGAAATCGACTGTCGAAACGATTCAATGGAACAAGCTGCTCGCGCTTGGTTGGTTGGGCTGTGTCGAGCTTGGCAACTACATCCCGCTCTCGTAGACCGAAGATAATCAGCAGCAGAACGACAACGCCAGGGATTGCAGCTAACAAGAACAAGCTTCGGAGTTCGCCGGGGTAAAACCAAAGGAACGCAGCAGCGAGCAGTGGACCGACGGCAGCTCCGAGATGATCCATCGAACGATGGAATCCGAAGGCGCGACCATGCATCGCTTCTGGCGTTGAGTCGGCGATCATGGCGTCACGCGGTGATGTGCGAACGCCTTTGCCGATCCGATCCCCGAAACGAACCGCGAATACTTGCCATGGAGCTGTGACCAGACCGATAAGCGGTCGGGCAATTGCGGCTACTGAGTAACCAAATAGTATGAATGACTTGCGTTTCCCTGAGCGATCGGACCACGCGCCAGCCCAGAGCTTGTTGAAGCTGGCGATGGACTCGGCTGTGCCTTCGATGATGCCCAGGTGAAACTTGTTTCCGCCTAGAACGATGATCAGGAACTGGGGCAGCAGCGGATAGATCATCTCGCTGGCGACATCGTTCAGGAAACTTGTCCAGCCGAGTATGCGAACGTTGCGTGGCAGTTTTTCCATTGTTCGCTCAATATCGAAATTCTGCCATCATCCCAGATCCCTCGCCTGTGGAATAAGGATAAAAGTGCCACCGGGAATTTGGGT
>JAGWZB010000062.1 GCA_018969045.1 Planctomycetota bacterium
GCCAAACAAAACAGCCAGCTTCGAAGCTGTGACACCGAGTCCTTGGTGATGGTCTCGATCGCCGAAGAGGACCATCCAAATGCTGGTAGCAAAAAAGAGAAAATCAAAGAAGCGGCTAGGAACCCCAACACGAACTTGGGAAATCGTCGCCAGATCTCACCCACACCGATTCTCTGGCCTGTTGGTTGGTCCCCGAATCGAATCGACCAGTATCCAGCCACTGCAAACGCAATGACACCGATCAAAACGTTTTGAATCATTTTGACCGTCGTGGCGATCGTTTCACCTTCCTTGCCCAGAAAAGCCCCTGCGGCAGCAACCGCACCGGTCGAGTCGATGGTCCCTCCCATCCACGCGGCACCCACATTTTTGTCCATGCCACTCTGGAGTACGATGTACGGTTGGACGACCATCATCACAGCAGTAAACAGGAGCGAGATTCCAATTGCATAAGAGATCTCCTCTCGCTTGGCTCGGCAAGCGGCCCCGGTAGCAATCGCAGCCGATACCCCACATACAGACATATCTGCAGAGATCACCATATTCAAGCTAGGTGATTCCATTTTGAGGACCCGCTGACCAAACCAATAAGTCGTGATCAAGACCACGGGAGTCACGATCCAGGAAGTCAAAATACCGGGTGCCCCAAGGGCGACCAATTTACCAAATAGAACCTCAGCACCCAAAAGAACCAAACCGATTTTGATGATCGTATCGCCGATCATCATAGGCTTAATCAAACGTGGTACCCCAATGGTATTGCTGATGAGTAATCCGAGCATCAGTGCCCAGAGAACATACTCGAAGTTGTAGTACTTGATCACTTTCTGGCTGGCCAGGACGAAAGCCAACGTCCCGAGAGCTGCCAATACAGCAAAACCGGTCCAGTACTCTGAGGGTCGCATTTGTTTCCACATTGCGATCGGTAGCAGGAGGATTCCAAGTACCGACCAAGTGAACACTAAGCTATAGATGTTCTTCAGATTGGCTGGAGCATTTTCAGATGGGCTCCGGAGTGCTAGCGAATCTAGTGGATTGCTCGTCCAAGGCTCGAGTTTCGCGATTTTTCCTTTGAGGGCATTGACGACCTGAGGCTTGGCTTGGTCTGTTGATCGACTTTGCGCGGCGGCCATCCAACAGCAACCACCCAGCACGATGAATCCAAGAAGAATAACCAGCCAGTCCTCGTGCCCAAAAAACGATCGCGTCGACGAAGCCATCAGATTTTTGCTCCTGCTCCCTTGGTAAACGCCATGAATGCAGATTCGAGATTGATCTCCTCGGCAGCAAACTTGTTGAACGCGACGCCTTGGGTCGCAAGAAGCATGCTGATCGAAGAATAGTCTAGGACTTGGGGCTTGAGAGTGACTCTGAGTTTCTCGCCGTCGATGGCAACATGGTCAACGATTGGCATCGCGGAAACCAAGTCGATCGCCTTGGCAGAATCCTGGGGTTTGACCAAGTCAATCAGCAGTGTGGTATTGGGGCTGACTTTCTTGATGATCGATGCGACATCATCGCTTGCGATCATTTTTCCAGAATCGATGATACCTACTTTGTTGCACACGTCGGCTAGCTCGGGCAGGATGTGGCTCGAGACGATGATGGTCTTGCCCATGGCACCGAGCCGCCGCATCAGAGCCCTCATTTCGATCCGAGCTCGAGGATCCAGTCCGCTCAAGGGTTCATCGAGCAGCAGTACAGCCGGGTCATGCAGGAGTGTTCTTGCCAATCCAAGTCGCTGGGTTTGTCCGCGAGAGAGCGTGTTTGCATAGGCGTCGCGTTTGAAATCCAAGTCCACAATATCGAGCATTTCGTTGCAACGCTTCCGCCTAGCTTGAGGGCCAATTCGATAGGCGGCAGCAAAGAACTCAAGATACTCAATCACCGTCATATCATCGTAAACGCCAAAAAAATCCGGCATAAATCCGACCAGTCGCCGAATCTCTTTGGGGTGGGTGTAGATGGAGTAGTCGCAAACATAAGCCTCCCCTTCGGTAGGTTCCAAAAGGGTTGCGACGATCCTCATCGTCGTCGTCTTGCCAGCACCGTTAGGACCGATGAATCCGAATAAGTCCCCTTGGCCAAGATCCAGATCGATGTCGCGGATCGCATACATATCATCGTATTTTTTTGTCAACTTGATCGTTTTAATCACAATCCTGCTCCGAGTTCTACCGCGATTGGCTTAAGGTGCATTGGATGGGCTGTCCTTAAGCATCGAAACGGACCGATTGGCGTTTTGTACAGTCAGGACTAAGCGAACCACTGCCAAACGCTTACCTTGCACCGCATTTTGCTGGACTCCGTCACGTTGCAAATTCCAATTGCTGGCTGATTCTGGAAGCCTCGCAAACAAGATCGCTCGATCAAGCTTGAGCAGGTCCGAACAATCCAATGCTGACAAGTAACGATGCTGAAGGCTAGTGTAAGAGGCTCCACCAGAGGATCTGAAAAAGGACATCAGTTCGGCAAGTCGCTCAAGGTTGTCTGTGTCCGAAGGGTTCCAAGCGACCCCCTGCTCTTGCCCGGCGACAAAGGCCTTGCGCTGCAAACGACGCATGATGTCCTTGGGGATCGATGTCGAAATCGGGACTCGCTCGCCAGGACGTATCCTTCCGGGCATCGCATAAGCTCGGCCTGAGAAGTAAAGGACCCCATCGAGCAGATCGACATTCAATGGATTTGCAAAGGATCCTTGCAACAAATCGTCCTTGCCTGCGACGGTCGACAATCCATTGGATTGATCGGGAATCTTTACCTTCTCAAACCACGTATACTCAAGGGCCTTGGTACCAGCTGTCGGCACGCCCAAACCGCCGATAAAACTACCTTGGTCTACTGCCCGAATACCATAATCGGGCAAGCCCAATTGGCTTGTCACACTGGATTCAAACCCACCGATACCCTTGCCCGGTTGACCAAACCAATCCAAACGATTGACCAATCGAAATGCGGATCCATCGGCATCTGAGCTTAAGAGTCGATGAAACGAACTGATGTCGAACAATCCACTCTTGCCACCGTAACAATGTGCAAAGCCTCGCACCTGCAGATTTTGCGTTTGGTCATCGACATCGACCAGCTCAAGGGTATTGATCGAAGGCTCCCGAGGCTTCCAAGCCCTAAAGAGTATCGCACTGATCGCAATCGCAGCCAAGGAACAGGCCAAGAGGGTCCACCAAGTAAGCCTAGGTCGACGCAGGTACTTGACCGTGAAAAAGTAATCCAGCGGTCCGATCAGCAAAGCAAACACACCTGCAATTAAAACCAGATGGCCCAAATTTCCAAGTTGCAAATCAGGAAACCGATCCAGCATCGCATTGAGTTGGCCCGAGAAATCCTCATACGCCAAAAACGAACTACGCGATGGCTGTGACTCCTCCTTCTCCCAACAATCTTTCATCAAATACTTCAGTAACGATGGCCTTGTCCCCCATCCGGCTAATTGAGGCGAGTCGATTTCAGCAGCCAACCATATCACACTACCGGTCCCAAATGCCCACCTAGCAATCAAAGGCAACCGAACTCGGTTTGCCGTGACTCCGAGAACTTCAAGTTTGCCCGAGGTCATCTTCAGGATGGTCGTCTCAAGCATATCTAATCGATCCTGCGAACCTAACAAGGATTCGATAGGTCCAGGTTCACAGACGCTTGCATCTTCTACCACAGACCCCGGTAGGATCTCTTGAAACTCAGGATACTCAGCCAACTTCGGACCACCTTTGCCCCAAGTGAGTATCATCTGTCCGCCGAACGCTAACCAATCGCGTATCGCTTGTCTTTGCTCCTGAGAAAGACCTTGATTGATTTGGGGATTCGACGAAGAAAAAACAATCGCATCGACCCCGCAATAACCTAATTGGCTCCAAGGGATCTGATCGGATTGCGTCAATTCAGATACGTTGAGTTGCTGGCTTCTTGTTGCAGAAGACTTCGCCGAAGACTTCATCAACCCTTGATCCAAATCCAATCGATCCGTTCCCACTCCCACGACCCATGGATCGGTCGCCAGGAGAACTCGGCCCCGCTCCTCCAAATCCAGATCATGAACTTGAGTGTACTTGCCATCGACATAAGCGACGATTCGGATCGGTCGATCTGAACGACCATGCTTGGCATGGATATGCACTACCGAGGGCTTACCCGCAGACGTCTTAAAAACCCAAGCAGGGTCGGAATATACAACCCCATTGCCCTCGCCATCGACTGTCTGGACTTCGATCGTTCCACTTAATTCCCTAGACGCTTGTATCTCGATGCGATGCCAAGTCGGATAGCCGACTTTCCAAAGGCCAGCGAGTCCTGATCGAACGCTGAAACTCAGCTCACCCTTGACCGGCACAGTTCCTGCGTCTTGGGCACGCACCCCACAGATCGATAAACAACATGCCACAGCGATCAGGGCCATCCAGACTAGGAATGACTCTAGCCTGAATCGACAAACTAATGACCGCAGCATGGAATTTTTTGGGGAACGATGCATAGCGTTGCTAGATTGCCAGTGACTAATCAAGTCGCTTTACGCGAAGATTGCGGAAGTAGACTTTGCTACCTGGATCATGTGCTTGGAGGGCAAAAGTCCCTTCTTCGAGCTTGCGAGTAAAGTCCGAACCAGCCTTCTGATCGTCGGGTTCGATGTACTCGACCATCGTCTTTCCGTTGACCTTCAGAGTAACCTTCTTGCCCTGGACGATAATCTCTTGAGTGTACCACTCGTTGTCCTTGGCAGCTGGCTCAAGCACATCCTTTACCCCATAGAGACTGCTGGTCTTGCGAGGATCGGAATTGTACGAAAGATTGACTTGGCACTCAAAACCATACTTCGGCCAGCCTGACTCTTGGTACTTGGTGTGGAAATAAATCCCAGCGTTGCTGTTGGGCTCGGTTTTAACTTCCGCCTTGAAATGAAAATTCTTGTAAGGCTTGTCGTTCCCTACGTAAAACAAGTGCGATCGTTCGCCCTTGCAAACCAAATTGCCTTCTTCCACTTTCCAACTGCCAGGATTCTCATTGACCTTCCAACCGTTCATGGTCTTGCCGTCAAAAAGACTCACAAATCCCACCTCGGTCTCCTGCTTGGATGCTTCTTGACCATTGGCACCTGTGGTCGCCCCAAAAACCATCGCAAAACCCATCAAACCGGCCAAACCAAATCCACTCACGAGATTTCGAAACATAATACCGCCTTTGCCTTTCTGAATTTGTCCGCTGGATCATCCAACGCTGGATCAACCAACTCAAGGTCCAGTATGATAACCTAAACAGGAACTTGGTAGCGACCAGAGCACCCCAAACAAAAAAGGCGACCCCAAAGAAAACCGAGGTCGCCTGTGTTTTTTCCAATTTTTCTTAAGCGACTCAGAGGCTAACAAGCCTCCCAAATCGCTTACTTGCCCTTCACGTCACCGCCGGGCAACAAACCGTCCTTGATACGTTGTCCAAAGGTCTTGTCGGATCCCTCGGCCTTCTTGTCCTCGATCTTCTTGAGAATCTCTTCGACTTGCTTGCGGGTTCCTTCGAGGTTTTCCTTGAATTTCGCAGGTGGGAAATTCTTCTTCGTCAGCCCCTCATGCTCCAAGACATCGCCGTAAGGATTGTGCTTCTTCTTGTTTTCTCCGTCGATGTGACAGACATTGCACTTGGCCTCAGATGCCAACTTTTTGAAACCTTCGTTGGTGCTCTTTTCAGCATATACAGCGGCCCATGCTTCGCTGAACTCTTTGATGGCAAACGCGTTGGGCGTAGCCACAAAAGCCATCAAAGCCGCTGCCAAATAAACGATCGCTTTCTTCATCGATTCAACTCTCCAGAAGTGAGGGGGCGGGGGTCCGACGCTGCAACCATCAAGCCGCAAACATGCGTCGAACCTACGAAATTTAACTCACGATTCCACGGGCTGTCAAACCTGGTCTGGCTCACTACAGCAAAACTAATTCCAGACACGCTCCGTTAGTAACTGCCCGTAGCAAAGGGTAGTGTGGTTCTCCCCCAATAATTTGGAGCATTCGAGGATACACCCATCGGGTTGGTCGCTACCCTGGGCTGACCATACGTCGAAGTGGCCGAAGGTACCGCACCAGGGGGATAACCCGTGTAGGGATATCCGCCGCTGACAAGCGATGACTGTCCTGCTGTGGCTCCAAAAAGCGTCGTTGGGAACAACGTCCCCTGACGAGCATACCAAGCAGCATACGCGTTGGCCGGATAACCGTAGCTGGGCACCCCGTAATTCATCGGTGGATATCCTGCTGCAGGATACCCATTGGATGCATAACCTGCCTGCGGGTAACCTGCCTGAGGATAGGCGTAGCCGTTGGGGACCGCTGGGCCAGCGTAAGTCGGTGGCGGCATGCTTGGAGCCTGATAAGGCATCATCGCAGGGCCGCTTGCAGGTGGAATCGGCGTACCTGTTCCTGCGTAAACAGGAGGATACGAGGGAGCCGTGGTTTGGGATACAATCGGAACGATCGGTGCGGTTGCCGTTTGCCTTGCTGTGTACTGAGCCGCCGTAGGTGGCGGAGGAGGAGTCAGCGTTACCGGAGCATTCCAGGTCGTATTTTGAGCGGTGTACCCGTAGACTGGTGATCCGTAGGTTGGATTGGTCGGATAGTCGATCGATCGGGTAGGATACCGTGCGGTGGTCCGATTGGCTTGTGCCAGCATGGCTGAATCCTGGATCAGATTGCTCGAAGCAACTCCCGGGGTGCCGCTTGCAGAGAGTGGACGATCAACAAACTTTTGCCGTTGCTCGCTTGCGTTGATAAGCACTGGCACCATTCGTGAAACTTCTTTCACGTCGTACTTCTGGTAGGCCGTCATCTGAGTGGTCTGAACGTTGCGCGGCTGGTACTGAACGATCGGCACATATTCGACAATCTGCTGTGGAGGAGCAAACGGATTGGCGTTGGGTACCGATCGAGGCCGTAGTTGATAAGAAACGATTGGGTCGTATTGTGTCGTCGTGGTCTGCTTGGGCTCTTGAACCCAGGTTGGAACCCAAACCTTGTCCTTGACTTCGCGATACTCGTACTTGGGCACCGTCACGGTTTCTGAAACGACATACCGACCCCAAGGTTGACCGGTGTACATATCTAAAAATGTCATCACAGGGGTCGAATTTTGGAATTGATCGACTGATCCTGCAGGCGACTGCCCGATAGCATGCGGCACGATATTCAATACAATCGCGATCACTATGGAACAAACCAACGCGACCGAAAACGATTTCCCAGAATGGATCTTGGGCGTCATACGCTGCCCCAATTCAGGTACCTTACTGACCCTGGCCTCGGCTCAATTGCTAAGCCAACTTCGGGACCTTCACGCAAGATCCCCTCTGACCAATAAGATCGGTCGTACTGTTTCGATCCTCCCAACGCAAGGTCTAGTTTCCCAGGATGGACGATGGTTTTACAGCATCAATCAAGGGATCCCATGTCTTTTGCCTGACGAAGCGATCTTGTTGCCGCCTGCATTGAGCAACTAGTTTTGTAGCGAAAAGAGTTTTGACAGCATTGCGATTCATGGAAAACTGCTGTCGAAATCGCTTATCCATTTTCGCTACACTCCCTGAGATATGTTTCCGACGAAAATCAATCGACTCATCCTGTGGGATGTTTTGAAACTGTTTTTGGTGACCACCATCGGCCTGACTGGCTTGATCAGTGTCGGTCTGGTCGGACAGCAGCTGATCAGTGAAGGGGTCGGCTGGCTGGCTTTGATCCAGTTGCTTCCTTTTATCTGCATGATCGCTCTTCAGATTGCAGTCCCAGCGACATTGCTGTTTTCCGTTTGCTCAGTGTTTGGCCGGATCTCGGCCGACAATGAAATCGTAGCGCTCAAGAGCGTCGGTGTATCTCCCCTGAAGGTGATCCGGCCGATGATGATCTTAGGACTGCTTGTAAGTCTCCCATCGGTTTGGATCAACGACTTGGCGGTCTCTTGGGCGCAACCTGGCATGGAGCAAGTTGTGCTGCGTTCGATCAAAGAGATTATCTACAATCGACTCCGGACGCGTCGGTCCTACGAGAACGACAAAGGATTTACGGTTCATGTTCAAGAGGTCCAAGGGGATTGGCTGATTCGTCCGACGATCTTTTGTTTTGATGAAGTCACAGGCAAGCCGACCACGATCACCGCCGAGCGAGCTCAGATCTTCAAAGACCCTGACCAAGATCAATTGATTCTCGAAATGGTCAACTCGAAAGGGGAAACCAGCCATTCGAATGCGACGCGATTCAACATTCCGGGCTCCGAACGGTTCAACATGAGCCTTAATCGCGCGTCTCAAAAAGGTGGAGATTCGGCTCGCCCCTCTCAGTTTGCGATGAAGCAAATTCCAGACGAAGTTGATAAGCAACTCAAGCACAACGATCGAATCACCGAGACGATGGCGATTCAGATATCGATGGGATTGGGGATGGGGCGCTACAATCAGCTCTCCGAAGCAAGCTTGCAATCGATGGCAGTGCAAATCGAAGAGAACCGCAAAAGACTCACTAGGCTGGAGCTTGAACCCTACCGCAGGTGGTCGTTTGGATTCGCTTGCTTTTTCTTCGTCTGGATAGGAGTTCCGTTTGCCATTCTGAATAAGTCAGCCGACTATGCTTGGACCTTCGGCATGTGTTTTATCCCGATCATGCTCATGTACTTTCCCTTGTTTGGCCTTGCTCTAGATAGGGCCAAAGATGGTGCTTGGCCTGCAAGCACACTTTGGATCGGCAATGCCTTCCTTTTTTTCGTCGGAACTTGGCTCAGGCATCGCGTTGTCAATTCCTAGGATCAGGGCATGTGTGCAGCTTGCCAATTTCGATCCACGTAGCTCTTGGATTCGGTCAATAGTTCAGCCACCTCTGTCAGGTTCTCTGCGATCGGAATGCCCCTTGGAAACGGGTGCATAAAGACTTCGATCCAGCGATCATATCGGCCTTGGACCAGTTCCTTAAAAAGTGGCCGAAAATCCAGTTCGCCTCGGCCTGGTAACTGCAATCTTTCGTCCGATTTGGGTTGCGCTTGCAGGCATCCTTTACCATGTTGCCAAGCGTAAAAAACCTCGATACACGGGAGAACTTCACGCACAAGCTTGGTCAATAAATCTTGGTCCTGTGGCAGATGATAAGGAGCAAAAGCGATCGCCAAGGCGTCCGATGGTCGCATCTCAGAGAGCCAAAGCATCGAATCAGGGGAATCGAGCAAGCTGCTTGCATGGTTCTCGATTGCCAGGGTGACTCCACACTCTTTTGCGATTTCCAAATGGGGCTTTAGCTTCTCTGTGAATTCCCTGACCGCAAATTTGAGCTCTTGTCCTTGAAGCCCCTTGGGCCCCCCTGATCCGGTGACGATCGTTTGGCAGCCGAGCCTCTTGGCCAGTTGCATCTCTTGATCCAATCCAAAGGGTCCAAGTGGGTATTGAGTCAAGCAACCTAGGTTACAATCGTGTGCAGAGAGCAACTCGGTGAATCTGGCTTCTCCCATCTGAGCCAATTGCTCACGCTGGTTTCCATGCACCTTGGGCCACACATCCAGCGATGGGATTCCAAGTTGTTTGGCGATCGGCAAAATCTCTTCTAGGGCTGCATAGCCAAACAGAGAAGTCGACAGTAGATGTTTAGGCCTCTGGTCTTCCTCGGATTCAAAACTCCCTGCGGGCAAGATCGGATTCTGCGACGATTGCAACATTACCCAGAGGGATGCAAGGCTACTTTGCACAAGAGCTTGGCGTCTTTTCATAATCAACCTACTTCGAATCCGTGGCGTTGTTCTCGAGATAGCATCTGATTTGCCTGCGGGTCATCGATGCAAGATTCATCGAGGGGATCCCAACGTACCGGTCGTCCAAGCCGGATCGCAATGTTAGCCAAATGGCAGGTCGAAACACTGCGATGCTGACTAGAAACATCCGAGATCGTTGGCTTTCTGGTTTGAATGCACTCAAAGAAATTATGCATGTGGCTGACGATCGAATCGAGCTTGCCGCTGCGAACGGGCTCATCGAGATTATCGTGCGGGTAAACTTTCCAATCCCCTCGGGGCAGTGGTTTGCTTGACAACTCTTCCACGGCAAGACCGGTGATCTTGCCACGATTGACGAACAGTCGCCCTTGGTCTCCAGTAAACAGGATTCCATTGTCCCCATGGTCACGAATGTTCATCACGACCCCATTTGCGTAAGTGACTTGGGATTCGAAATCGATTGGCACGTTGTAACCTCCCGAAGATTGGGGGTTCCTCGAGGTACCTTGAAAAGCAATAGGCAGTGAATCGATCCCCCACTGGGCAATGTCGATATGATGCGCACCCCAATCGGTCATTTGGCCGCCCGAATACTCCCACCACCATCGGAAGGTGTAGTGACACCGCTCCTCGACATAAGGAACATCTGGTGTTTGGCCTTGCCAGAGGTTCCAGTTCAGATGGCCTGGGACTGTCCGACTTGCAAATGGCCCACCCGTGACATTCTTGCCGAGCACGACGTCTACTTGTTGCAGCTTGCCGATTCGACCGGCGCGGACCATTTCGACTGCCAGTCGAAAGCGCTCGTCGCTGCGTTGCCATGATCCAACTTGCACGACCCGAGCAGTCTGCTGGACCACTTTGGATACAAGTTTCCCTTCATCGACTGTCAATGTTAGGGGTTTTTCGCAGTAGACATCTTTGCCCGCCCTGCACGCGTCGATAAGCATCTGCGAGTGCCAATGGTCTGGAGCACCTATGGTGACAACGTCTACATCCTTGCGATCGAGCAAATCCCGATAGTTTTCGCATGAGTAAGGGGTGCTTCCAAAGGCCGCTTTGGCTTGGTCCCGGACGTGGCGATCGACGTCGCAGACCGCTACGATGTCGCCAAAACGCTTGGCTTGGTTGGCGATGACTGTCCCTTGGTATCTAAGCCCTATCGCACCGATCCTGGGGCGTTCATTAGGGCTGGAATAAGCCCTGCTTGGGGATCTGCAAGTCGCAAGATGGTATCCGACTAAGCTGGATGCTGCCTTGAGGAAACCGCGACGATGAGCCTTTGCTTGCACGGTACACCGATTTGCTGGGGGAGGGAAGGCTTGGCCTCTACTTGTTGATGGCCAGTTTTGCTGATACATTTTTCAGTTCAGCTTGACTCTCACTCCACAGTTTACACCAAAGCGGCAAGGGATGCTGTGCCGCTTGAATGATTGTTTATGGATGGCAATCTAAACCAACGCGTTGTGTGGCTCTTGAACCACACAACTCTAAGGGAATTCGAAGCTCCTCTTTTGCTACGGTTAGGCCTTGAGGTTTATTGCCCAAAACGCTTTCCTCGCAATCCTGACAATCGAAGCGCCTCGGTGAGCTACCAATTCGATTCCTCGTTGACGATTCCCGAGTCAGAACTCCGGATACTCAACGAATTCGATTTTTATTCGGACCCCTTTTCGCCTCAAATACGTCAGATCCTCAACGATCGTTTTGGCACGGTCATTGTCGCCTACATGTTTCCGATGTTTCAGCGAATCTTGGAAAGTTTTCGCGGGCGAATCCTGCTTCGAACCTTCGGTTCAACGCATCCGACTTACACCTACTATAGCTTTGCGCACGAAGTTGCATCACCGGCTTTCGAGCGTCAGATAGCGAGTGCCTCGGATCGTTTTTGGTTCGCTCAAGCGTATCCCAATCTGAAATTGATCGAACCTCCGATGATCCAAAGGCGGAGCGTCGATCTACCTCTGGGCCTGCCCGAGCGCATCACTGAGCACCATCGCTCCTGGACCGGTGGTGATCCTCGCATCCTATTTGTCTGCCCGGAGATTGAGTCCTATCAAGAGAGTCTACAAATCTACCTTGAGTTCAAGCAGCACTTTGGGGATCTAGGGCATGTGATCTGTGGTGCGCAGTCCAAACCCCATAAAGACTCAGCCGTCCTGGGCAAAGTCGATGCAGCGACCTATGACGGGTTCTTCAGAAATTGCAACGTGATGTTCTACCACAGTCGATTGCCTAGGCATATCCACTACCATCCACTCGAAGCCATTTGCTATGGGATGCCGGTGGTCTACATGCAGCAAGGAATGCTTGGACAACTGACCCAAACCAAACTGCCGGGAGCTTGCGATACGATCCAGGAAGCTCGCGATAAAGTATTGAAATTGATCCATTGTAAAGACTCGACGCTCGCCAGGGAGATTTGTGATTCTCAGGAGCAAATCTACCACCTTTTCACCCAACAGTATGCATTGGAACGCTGGAACCGAGAGTTCATCCAAGGCGTGCTGCAGTCACCATTGCCATCAGTGTCTCAAAACTGTCAGCCCAGCAAGAAGGTAGGCATTTTGCCATTGGCGGACCATCGCCTCATCGATGAAACCTGTCAAAGAATAAAATCACTTTGCAAAAAACCACTCGATTCTAGGCTTGGAACCCTGCAAACCTGGAATCCGAATATGGACACAGCCAGATCAAAGCCATTTTCCTGGAAGACCATTACAGGCGAGCAGATGCGATACGCACAGCGACTCAGTGGCCACTCGCAGGGGAACATCGAACCAGTCAACGTGGTTCCCGACGATGGGATTTGCGATTTTATGGACTGCGATGCATGGATCATCGTAGGGGATCGATGCTCGGCTCCGGTAGCAACCGTGAAGCCTTATGCGTTTTACTACATCCAACCTGTACCTGGCATTCCACTTTCGGAATCCGTGCAGCGGGCTACCGCACAATCCATCCAAAACGCCCATTGCGTGCTGGTCCAAAACCCTCGCGATCGCGATTTATTAGTCAAAGAATACGGTGTTTCGCAAGATTGGATCATTACGATCGACAGTGAATTTGATGGAGAGGACTTGTGGACGATCATCCAGAACATCCCGTAATCCACGATGGGATTTTCTTGGGTTACGACAAGAATATCCCACTGAAAAACGAAGGTCTCGGCAGGCTACTTGCTTTTGTGGTCTCAGGTTGGGTGCAACTCCCAAACCATCGCTTGACGATCGCTTGCCCTTATTGGTTGGTCAAGGACCTGCAATCGCTCCTTGCCGATCATGGAATTCCTGACAGCAGCTACGATCTACTTCGCACCAAAGATCCTTGGTGGCGAACGGTTCAGTTAAGACTCAAAGCTTTCGAGCGATCCATTCGTCCGACCGTGCATCGCTACCGCGCTTGGTTGCGGGGCGATGCAATACCAGAGCATCGACCGATCAAGCAACACTGGCTCGAAAGAATCGTTACCGTCGATTTTTCTAAGCTTTTGCATTCCAGAAAGTGGACGAGCGTAACTTTCGAAGCCTTCAAATTGGTAGCGTTTGCGGTGATCGTTTTTTGGTTATTGAGATTCATTTGGCCAGCGATTTTGGTCTTGCTGATCGCATTTGGAATTTACCGACTTTGGAGAAAGTACAAGAAGAAGAAATCACCCTCGCAGTCCATAAATCCCAAGCGATCGATGCGCAAGCAGAAACGTCGTGGCCGACGCTATGCTCGAGAGATAAGCCGATTGATCAAGCAAGTCAATCAACAGCAATTGGTCAACCACTGGTTGGTCCCAACCCCGTTTTGGCCTGAGGCTAATCGAATCGCCCACACCAAGGCGATCGTCTGTCCCGATTTGGTGCTGCAACAGTTCCCCTTGCGGTTTGCAGATCCATCTGCCGAAGCGATCTACGCACGAATTCTAACTACACTGCAACATGCAGATCGCTTGATTTGCTACAGCGATTTCATTAGGACCCATCAACTGGTCCATGGCGTGGGACTGGCCCCGGAGCAAATCCAGGTGATCGGTCACGGACAGGTCGATCTGGCTGAGCACCTGAAACTGGGTAAATCTCCACCAAGCCAACCAGAGCAAAAACAAATCGCTTTGGAGTTCCTCAGGTCCTATCAACGCGCGTCGCTTGCTCGCAACCCCTACTGGAGTCGCTACTCCTGGGATCGAGGGGATTATGTTTTTTACTCCTCCCAAGCTCGTGGACAAAAAAACATTCTGTCTCTACTTAGGGCAATTGAAATCCTCAGGCATCGTCCTATCGAACCGATCCGATTGGTGCTGACGTGCCAACGATCCCCAGGATCGGATATCGATTTATTCGTTTCGCAGCACAGACTCGATCCTTGGGTATTGTTCGCTAACGATGTGTCCAATCAAGTCTTGGCGTCACTGTATTGCTGGGCTGCCGTCGCGGTCAATCCAACCCTTTTTGAAGGTGGGTTTCCCTTTACTTTTACGGAGGCTTTCTCGGTCGGGACACCTTCGCTTTTAAGCGATATCCCCATGGTAAAAGAGAAAGTCCAGGACCCAAACTTGATCCAAAGGATGATCTTCGATCCTTTGGATCCACAAGACATTGCCAGCAAAACCCAATGGGCTGTGGAGCATCCAGAGGAACTCCTTGCGATGGAAAAAGAACTCTTCGATTCGTTCCCTACTTGGCAATCGGTCGCATTGTCTTATTCCAATTCGCTACGTTCATTTGGGATTGATCGATCCAAGCAATGACGGCTTACTCTGAGGGAATCGATTGCCCTTTGCGATGCCGCTTGATCGCTTGAACGGCTAGCCGCCTAAGCTCTATCGCGTCACCAACTTCCGATGAGAGGCTCGTTGAGCGGCTGAGCAACTGATCCATTTGATCGGTCGGGAGCCATAGTACCGTCACATCGTCTTCGGCCCTCAATGTGATGGCATCGGATGACGAACCCGCAGTCAAGGTGTCTCCGAAACACTCTCCGGTTCCAAGCTTGGACACAACCAGTTCGTGTCCTTCGTCGGACGTACACAGGAGCGAAACCTCTCCTCTCAAAATCAACGCGCCCCCCTTAAATGGCTTGTCTGGCGAGTGCATTAGTTCTCCTTCGGTATACTCTCGAATCTGCAAATCAGCTAGATCCGAGGGTTGCAATGACGCTTTGAAGCGAGGCTGATCGTTGAGCCATTGAGACGTCGTCTTTTGTGGCTTGCCCGGATCTTCACCGGGCTTGTATTCCATTTGGATCGGGAACGGAATCGTCAATCCTTCGCGTCGAGCCATGTACCAGATACGGGTCATCACCAAGTCGCGAGTGGCCCCGAGGGTCTCCTGCTTTTCTACAGTAAAGATCATCCGATAGATGATGGAAAAGTCGGCGTAGTTTACGGTTCGCACCAATGGACCAGGATCCTTCTTGACCCCAGGGGTCGAGAGCAGCAGATCAACCAGTAGTTCTTTGACTTTGCTCGGGGGATCGTCGTAACTAAAGCCCATATCGACAACTTCGGTCCGCTCCGGAGTGGGGCGCGAGAGATTGCTAAAGGCCCCTTTATACAAAGACACGTTGGGCACGACTCGGATTTCACGCGTGGGCGTTTCGATGTGCACTGACCGCCAATTGATCTCGGTGACCTTGCCAGTAACTCCATCGACCGTCACCCAATCTCCCACATTCAATGGGCGTTCCAGCAAGAGCATTAGCCCCGAGACTATATTCCCTAGCGGTTCTTGGAGTGCTAAGCCGATGACGATCGATCCGAGCCCCAGCGCTGTCAGGGCCCCTTGGATCTCCATCCCCCAAACCTTGCTGTAAATGACCATCGCCCCGATGGCTACCAAAAGTGCTTGGGCCAAATCCCGAAATAACTTTGGGACTCGCTCCCCCAACGATTTTTGGCGGCCCATACCAAAAACGATGTTGTTGACAAAGCCCAACAAGACGTAGAGCAAAGCGACCCAAAAGACCGTCTCGATCCACCGAAGTGCACTGCTCTGGCTCGGTAGCTCTAGTATCCAATAGGCAAACAACAACAGCGCTAGCGCGGGAAGTACTAGATTGCGTAGTGTGCGTAGACTTTTGGCCAGCGGATTGCCGCGTCGCTCCAGGGAGTTGACAAGCTCATTGATGATCAGCAACACTACCGGAAAGCCGATCGCAAGCGCGACGGCCTGCCACACAGGCAAGTTGGTTAGCTCGCTCAGAGTGTTCATGCTGACACCTGCCATGCCTCAATCGGTGCTCGACCTTCAAGTTCAACTTGCACGGGGCCCACGAGTTGGAACTGATCCCCAATCCGATCGCGTACCGATTGTGTCACGCGGATCGTCGAGGCTCCCTTACCCACAGCCAATTTTTTAGCGATGGTAACGGTGTCGCCCCATAAGTCGTAGAGGAACTTTCTGCGTCCGACGACGCCTCCAACGACTGGGCCTGAATTGATCCCAATGGCTACATTGAGCTCGGCTTTGAAGTCTCGATGGGAGTGGGCCACGATGCGAACTGCCTCCTGGGCAAATTGAGCCATGCGCCTGGCATGATCGGGGCGAGATACCGACAAACCGCAAACGGCCAAGTAGGCCCCACCGATGGTCTTGACTTTCTCGATGCCGAATTTCTCTGCCGCTTCATCCAGGGAAACAATCAAATCCCCAAGAACACTCAGGGCTTTGGTCTCGCCAGCTTCACGACTAAAGTCCTCCAATCCGATCAGCTCAGCAAAGAAGACCGAAACATCCGTAAACTGCTGGCTGGCTCGCTCGTCCCCTTCGCGTCGCTGCGCGATGGCAGAAGCCGGCAGGATACTTCCTAAAAGCTCCTCGTTCTCGCGGACTTGTTGGGCAAGTTGATCGGTTTGGGTCTTGATGCTGCGGGACATGCTGTTGAATACCCTACTAAGCTCTCCGAATTCATCTTTGGTTGCCACTGGCACTTGCACGTCCGTTTCACCAGCCCCCAATCGTCGAGCCCCCTCGATAAGTTGCTTCAGCGGTCGGATCATCCAGTTCGAAAAGAGCAGTGCAAGTAAGCTGCTCAGCAGAGCCATTGCCGAGGCGGTCATGAGAACTTTGCGACCAAAGTCTCGGATGGGCGCATAGGCCTCATCAGCATCGATCTCCGCAAGAACGCCCCAGCGAAGAGAATCCAACTCGATTGGCCCATAAGCACTGATCACTCGTTTTCGCCGATAGTCATAGTCCTCGATTATCCCGCTCTCACCGTTCATCGCCTCCCTTGCCGCTTTCGACTCAACAGGCAACACTCCTAACACAGTCCCCTGCTTTTCGATCTGGTTGACAATCGGAGCCGGAACATTCATTTCTC
>JAGWZB010000495.1 GCA_018969045.1 Planctomycetota bacterium
CGACCGATTTGATCTTCAGATACACTCTCGGGCGATTTTTGAATCGATGCAACGAGCGACGGTACTTCAGAAAGAACATGAAGGTTTCCGCAAAATCCTCGCTGGAATTGGTGGTGGCGTAATCGGTGATGAATTCATCCAGCAAGTAGCCGTAGAAGAAATTCAATTGGCCTTTGGCACTTCGGCAACGTTTTTTACCCGCTTGGTACTCAGGGTCCTTCTTCAGGATCTTTCGCCATTGGGTATAAGGGGTTGGATTGCAATTGGTATAGGCAGTCCCGAAAGCACTTGAAAACCATTGGCCACGGAAAAAAGAGGGGTCGTGAAAGTACCAAGCGTGAGCGTATTCGTGGCGGATGGTATCGCACAAAGTCAAACCAGGCTTGCGCGGTTGGTGAGGCAAGTCCCTTGGTAGGTAGATCACTCCGGGTCGGTAGCCCCACTTGGCATAGTGGCCCACTTGTTCAAAGACATATCCACGTTCCCCAACGCTTTTATCACCCGAGATGATCAGTTCGACCACATCCAGGTATAAGCCATCGGCCAGCAACCCGACTTGAGCGAGTTCGTGGCGGACTTGGTTGTAAGCTCGATCGACATTGGTCATGGTAGGGATACAAAATACGGGTCAGAACGCGCATCCCTGCTTGAAATGTCTGTTAGCTAGTCTGCTTGGAGCCCAAGCTCCAATCAACAGCCAATCCTTGAAAATCCTTTATCCCCCAGGATGGGGGTAGGCGACTCTGAGAAGAATTAGTCCGATTGCTTCGTGCATTCGGTGGGAGGATCATTCGATTTGGCCGAGTGTTTTGAATAGAGTTAGCAAAGTAAAATTTGTTCATAACTCTAATAATTCAAATAGTTTATGGCGAAAAAAAACAACGCCTCTACCGGGGACAGTCCCCAAAAAAAATCGGTGGAAGACCGGGGACTGTCCCCGATTTTTTCGGAAAAAAATGGCCGCGAAACCGGGGACTGTCCCCGGTTGGAGTCGGTCTTTTAATTAAAATTTTTTATGTCGTTGCGGCGAAAGTTGTTTTATCGATACTATGCACCGGTGGGCTGATTCGCAATTTTCTCGATTCACGCCGCCCCGATCGGTATACTGACTCGACGCCCCATATCCCCAATTCGACTCGAAACGAGCTGACTGTGAAAACCAATTTGGCTTGTGCCCTTCTCCCCCGCTTGGTCTTGCTGGCGACCATCGCGGTGCTGTTCTACCCACGCTCCCTGTTGGCAGATTCCTCGGATTCTAAAGAATTGACCAAATCGGCAACCTGGAATTGGTCCAGCGGCCAAACTTGGCTCGAACGTTTGACGACGTGGGCAGACGCAACAGGCCCGAAGGAAAAGCAATCTTTGGTCAGGGAATCAGCCAACAGAATCCCAGAACTTCGAGGGGTCGAACTGCATGAGGGTATTCTGCAAGTGTCCGCTTTGATCGATCCTGCCGTCGCCGATTTTCTTAAAGCGCTTGACCTGCCATGGTCCCAAGGCACCTACGATCAACTCGATGCACAGCTTAGCTCTCTGGTTGCCAACGGAGCCATTCCCGCGTGGCTAAAGCCCGATCTACAACTGGCCTTTTGCCGCTCTTTGATCCAAAACCAGTGGATCGATGAGTCTTGGGCAAGACTACAGACTATCCAACTCGATAGCTTGAGCGACCCATCAAGTTGGCTTTTTTCGGCAGGTGTGTGCCAGCACTATTTACTCCTGAAACAACCTTGCCTGGAGTCCTTGAACAAACTCCTGGAACGTGAGTCCGAAATTCCCTCACGGTATGCGATCACCGCCCGACTCATGCTCAGTGACATCGAACCGCTAAAACAGGACTCGCTCGATGAAGTCGCTCGGATGATGAACGATGTCGAACGTCGATTGACGCTGGGAAGAACCGGCAAGCAAGTTCGCGACCAAGAGCAAGCCATCATCGATAAACTCGACAAGATGATTGACGAAATGGAGAAACAAGCACAGCAACAGCAGCAGCAAAGACAGCAGCAGCAACAGCAGCGGCAGCGCCAACAACAAAATCAGCAGCAACAGCAGCAAAAAGCTGCACAGGATTCCCAGCCAGGAGGCGGGGACGGTCAGGGCGAAGTTGATGACAAGGACATCGGGGATCAATCCGGCTGGGGAAACCTCCCCCCGGCAGCTCGCCAGGAAGCTCTCCAAAATATCACTAAAGATCTACCGAGCCACTACCGCGAGGTCATCGAGGCTTATTTCAAACGCCTCTCGAAATCCCCTGAAAAATAACTAGTACCTCGCGATCATCTGGGATTGGTATTCGTGACAGTTTGCTCGCTTGCTGATACCATTATGTCCCCCAAGCTTGGCCCGATGCTGTCTGCTTGAGATGGTCCCGTTTGATCTGTGTCTATCCAGCCAATTCATAAGTATCCAATGTCCAAACCAGTCGATTCTGATCCATCCTCATGCAACGCTCCTATGGGCGAAGTTGCCGAGCGCAAGAACGCTATCCGAAAACAAGCTCACGAAAACCGAAGAACACAACCAGACAAAGATGGTGTTTCTACGGCAATCGTCGATCGTTTCATGGAGCTTCCCGAATACAATTCGGCAAAAACCGTGATGTTCTATGTCGACGTGCGAGACGAAGTCCGTACCCGTCACGCGTTGCCCGAAGCCCTTACCACAGGCAAGAGAATCGTTGTTCCTTACTGCGTCGATGGCGAACTGGAACTTTTCTGGCTCGAATCGATGGACGAACTAGAACT
>JAGWZB010000063.1 GCA_018969045.1 Planctomycetota bacterium
CTCAAGGTCACTGGTTGTTAGCAACTCGTGGGCCCACAGCAATTCTGATTCATCGGGTTGGCGGCCAAGGATTCTACGGAAAATCACCCGGATCTTGTCGGATTGTGAAGCTTGATCCGGATTTTGCTGGGCGTCGGTCACAGACTCCAACAGTGCTTTTGCTCGATCTCTGACCCATGGATTGTTCATCATCGCTAAAGCTTGGGTCGCTACCGTACTGCGATTGCGTTGGGAGATTGAGAAACTAGGGTTCGCACCGTCGAACTCACGGACCATAGGTGGCAACGCGTTCCGGAACCAAGGCAAGTAAACGGTCCTCAATCCGATTTCATGCTCATAACGGTAATCCGCGCTCGTCCCCTTGCGAATGGTCGACTCGACCGTTGCCCCCATCTGCAATTCCCCGGTGGCTTGCAGCATCGAGTCGCGGATCGACTCGCTATCGAGTCTCCGAAGGCTCGCTCGTAAAAAGAAGGTGTTCTCAGGGTCCTGATTCAGCAACTCTTGGCTGACCGACAGGCTGCGTCGGTAGGCATCGGATGTAACGATCGTACGAACAAGCCACTTGGTAGACCACCCTTGGGCCATGAACTCCCAAGCCAACCAATCCAGCAGTTGAGGATCCGACGGATGCTGGCCAGTGGTTCCAAAGTTATCGATCGTCGGTACGATGCCTTGACCCATCAAGTGACTCCAAATCCGATTCACATAGACGCGAGCGGTCAAGGGATTCTCCGGTGCGACAAGCCATTGTGCTAACTCAAGTCGTCCGTTGGCCGTCGGTTGAATTCGAATTCGACGATCCAGCTGCGGCTCATGCGAATTGATGCAGCTTAGGAACCCTCGCGGAACGACTTCGCCCAATCGATGGACCGAGCCGCGGATATGGATCGGGATATCCGCCGGAGACTTCTCCGGACGGATCGTTATGACCATCGGCCTGGAATCGAGCTGCCGCTGCAGATCGGATTGCTTTTTCTCAAGTCCTTCGAGAGTCTTTTTAAGGGTCTCTTGTTGTTTGTCCGAGGAAGCCGTCGCGGTGGATTGAGCAGTGGGATCGTCATTCTCAGGAAGGAATTGGACCGCGTCGGCGATTACATGCCCATCGGCATCATCATTGCTGACAATCACAAAGCAGGCACCATCTTTCTCAAAACGGAATTTGCCCAAGGGATGCCACAACCCTTCTTCTGATGCCGGCTTCCTTTGGTTGACCACAATGAGCGTCTCACCATCGGCGCTGAAAACCCTCACAGCAGTCTTGCTGCTGCGATTTTCGCCATGAGCATAGGAGAGTCGTACCAAATAACTCCCAGAGGGAAGAGCAGGGGGTTCAAAAGTAACGCTTTTGTTCCCCTGCAGTTTATTTTCATCGTGCAAGTACCCATCATCGACATACGATTTGACCGAGTTGGATTCCTTCCATGCACCGATCTTCTTGGCTTTCTTGTCGTCGACTACAGTCCCTCTGGCTTCATCAGATCGAACGATCGAAGCGATGGAACCCCCGCTCTTTAGCTGCTGCTTCAAAACAGCAAGTTCTTTTTTCAGATCCGCCAGCTGATTTTCAAGGCCTCTGTATTGCTGCTCTTGGTCGACCGGAAGTGGCAGTGGCACTCGAATCCATTTCGAGACGTTCTCATGCTCCATCGAAACCGATGACTTCAAAATACCAGCCAGCGCATAGTAGTCGGCCGTAGGTATCGGATCAAACTTGTGATCATGACAACGAGCACAGCCGAGAGTCTGCGCAAGAAACGCGCGGCCAAACACTTCGATTTGCTCGTCGACAGCGTCCATCTCAAGCTGTTTCTTGTCCTGCTCTTCATAATTATGGTCCCCGATGGCCCAGAATGTGGTAGCAACCCGCCGTCGCTGCTGCTCCTGAATCGAGACTTGGCCCTCCTGCGTATCATCCAACAAGTCGCCAGCAATCTGCTCGAGGATCATTTGATCAAAAGGACGGTCTCGATTGAAGGAATCAATCAGATAGTTGCGGTATCTCCAAACATCCGGAAGTACAAATCCTCTCAGTGTCAACGATTCCGCGTACCGTACAACATCCATCCAGTGCCTTGCAAACCGCTCGCCATATCGAGGAGACTCTAGATATCGATCGACCAACTGTGCACGCGCCGTGTGCTCAGCAGGTCCATTCAAGCCCGAAAGCAATTCCACGCCTTGCAACGTCTGTTCGTAAGTAGGATTCAGTCCATGCAGATCGATCGCAAGACGTCGTATCCAAGTTCGATCATCCACCAATGGACTCGGTTCGACGTGCAATTCCTCGCAGCGCTTGGCGATCCACGCATCGATGGGGTTGAGATGCCCATTGCTGGGTAACCTAGCAGGTTCGATGGGTCGGTAAGCCCAATGCTCCCGAGCCCGAGGGACCTGCAGCGCCATAGATTTCGATTCGATTGTCGCAGGTGCCCGTTTCTGGAAATTAGATGGGACTTGCGCACCGTGCGAAATCCAATCCTCGAGGAACTTTATTTCGGAAGCCGAAAGACGGCCATCTGGAGGCATCTGTAATTTCGGATCACGGTATCGCACAGCCCTCAAAATCAAACTCTCGTCGCTGGACTCCAATCGTAAGGCTGGTCCAGAATCTCCCCCTTGAATCATCGATTCCAAAGAGTCCACTGCAAGCCCGCCATTTCGCTCGGTCTCTTGAGAATGGCACTCAAAACACTTTGAAATCAGAAGCGGACGAACCTGCTTCTCGAAACTTGTAACGGCATCCTGTGTGGATTTACTGTCGGTGGCGGCCCCTTCGGTTGGCTCTCCAGGTGTCTGCGCGAAACCTGTGGCTGCAAAAACAACCATCAGAAAACCAATTCTTAGGACGGAACAATAGCTCATGGTGGTGTTCATTTGCTTGTGCATCGAACCAAGTGAGGAATGTCGGCGAGCTAAATCGCAAGTAGTATGACTGATTCGAGGCCGGATTGCACCCTAGACACCAGGATTACCACAACATTAAGGGATCGAAGTGAAGGATTTTGCTTGCCAATGAGTTCAAGGCGACGAAGTATTATTGAATTTAATCAATCAGGCTCCCTTTCCTTGCCAAGTTCCACACCCTTTGGATACCGCCAGACCTTACAATCACTCACAACAATCACACACACCAGTGGATCAGTAACAAAGCATCGCGCACCAAAGCCCCACCGAAAACTGACCATCATGACAGATTGGATCGCATGAGGAGTATGCACCATGGTTAACATCCATCAACGCTGGAAGTACCTTCTTGTTTGCATCGTCTTGCTAGCCATGGGCGCGTTGGTCTTTGCACAGCCACCGGGGGGACGTCGATATCGCCGGGATTGGCAGACGGTCGGACGCGATGGGGTCCCAAGCTGGGAAGTGGATCGCAAATTCATCAAAGATACCTTCACGTTCGTCCGGATCAAATACGATTCGTCCGGGTATCGACGCTCTGGTGGATGGGCTACCGACTTTCGAGATAGCGAACTAAATTTCAGTTTGCGACTGCAACAACTTACAACTCTGAAGGTGAATCCCGAGCCGATTGTTTTGCAACTGACCGATCCAAAGCTATTCGATTATCCGTTTATCTACATCATCGAGCCGGGCGATTTGATGTTCCATGAGCCTGAAGTAACCGCGCTGAGAAAATACTTGACCAATGGCGGCTTTTTGATGGTCGATGATTTTTGGGGGGACGAGGAATACGAGAACTTCTATCGCGAAATCAAACGTGTGTTTCCCGATCGCGAGCCACAGGAGGTCCCTTTTGAACATGAGATCTTTCACTGCGTTTATGATTTGAAAGAAAAGCCCCAGTTGCCATCGATCCATGCGGCTTGGAACGGCAGGCAATCGGGTGTGATCTGGGAGCCACGTTACGGATCTGATACGAGCATTCCGCACTATCGAGCCATTTTCGATGATGCCGGCAGAATCATGGTCTTTATCTGCCATAACACTGACCTTGGGGATGGCTGGGAACGTGAAGGCGAGGACCCATGGTACTTTGAAGAGTTTTCTGTCAAGAAAGCTTATCCAATGGGGATCAACATTGTAACGTATGCGATGACCCATTAACGACGATTTATAAGCAACCAGCGAGGCAACGTTGAGTACTACGACCCCTATTCAGAACAATCCAGATTCGGATCAGCAACTCTTCGAGCGAATCCAGAAAGGCCGTGTGCTTCTAGAGCGAGAGCTTGAAAAGACAATCGTCGGACAAAAACAAGTGATCGAGCAACTGCTGATCTGCTTGCTCTCAGGGACTCACTGCCTGATCACCGGTGCACCAGGGTTGGCAAAGACCCTGCTTGTTCGCAGTGTAGCCCAAGCTTTCCATTTAGATTTCAGTCGGATTCAATTCACTCCTGACTTGATGCCTGCGGATATCACCGGCACGGAAATACTAAGCGATCACGAAGGACGACGAGAACTGCGATTTGTCCAGGGACCGATTTTCGCCAATGTGATTTTGGCCGACGAGATCAATCGAACTCCACCGAAAACCCAATCGGCCTTGCTTGAAGCGATGCAAGAGCATCAAGTTACAGCGGCAGGCAAAAGGTATCCACTGCCAAAACCATTCTTCGTGCTGGCAACTCAAAACCCCATCGAAATGGAAGGGACTTATCCACTACCAGAAGCCCAGTTGGATCGTTTCATGTTCAACGTCTTGATCGACTACCTACCGTTTGAAGACGAACTCAAAGTGGTCCTTGATACAACAAGTCAAAATCCTCAAACGATCGAAGCACTATTTGACCAGAACGATATTTCGCAATTTCAAGGACTGGTTCGACGTGTACCAATCGCCAAGGAAATTGCAAGCTATGCTGTGAAACTCGTCGGTGCCACTCGCCCCGGACAACCCGATACAAAGGATTGGATCAACCACAGCATCACTTGGGGAGCAGGACTTCGAGCCGCACAAATGCTTGTACTTGGTGCCAAAGCTCGCGCCTTGCTCCACGGAAATACCCATGTTCGTTTCGAGGATATCCAAGCCCTCGTCGCACCGGTCCTGAGGCATCGATTGCTGCTTTCTTATAAAGCAGAAGCCGAAGGGCTCACCGTAGAGCGAGTGATTGAGCGATTGTTGAGTGATTCAGAGTTCTAAACCCCCTGCCGGTCTGAAAAGACCGCTGCACCTTGCAGCAAACCTTAAAAGGTACTTCCCGTGAATCACTCCAGTTTGCCAGAAAGTCAAAAAGAGGTCGGATCGCTATGGATCGACCTCAAGACGCTTATGGCCGTACGAAACCTTCAGTGGCGGGCTCAGAAAGTTGTCGACGGTTTCCAAACCGGTCTACATCGAAGCCCCAAACACGGTTTCTCAGTTGAATTCAGCGAGTATCGGCCCTATTGCGTGGGTGACGATCCAAAAACAATCGATTGGAAACTATTTGCCAGAACCGACCGATACTATCAAAAGCGGTTCGAAGACGAAACCAATCGCCGTTGCTATCTAGTGGTCGATCAGAGCAAGTCGATGCAATTCGGTTCGATCGCGTATAACAAGTATGAATATGCTCGGACTCTAGCGGCAACTCTTGCCCTATTCCTCCTCAAACAACGCGATGCCGTCGGTGCGGTTGCCTTTGATCAGCATGTCAGCGATTGGTTGACTGCAAGATTCCGAACGGGACAGTTTCAAAGAATCCTCTCGATCCTTTCGAAATCCTGCTCAGGCTTGTCCACAGATCTCGTTGCTCCGCTGGAGCAAATCGCAAACTTGGTCAAGCATCGGAGCTTAATCGTCATCATTTCGGATTTTCTGGTGGACCCGGACTTATTGCATTCCCCTCTTTCGTTCCTAAGAGCCCGCAAGCACGAAGTGGTACTGCTTCGCGTATTGGATCCAATGGAATTGGACTTCAAAAGCGACAAGCCTGTTCTGATTCGGGATATGGAATCGATGGCCGAGAGATTTGTCGACCCAATCATGGTCAGGGAATCTTACAAGAGGAAATTCGATGCCCACTCAAACGCATTACAAAATGTTCTATCTCCTCTTGGAATCCCTTTTGTAGATCTGACAACCACCGATCCGCTGGAATTGGTACTCAGCTCGTTTCTATCCACACGCCAAGCACCTACAGGTCAAAGAGCTAGTTGATGCTTAGTTTCCTAACGCCGCTGTATTTGCTTGCAGGTCTTGCCATCCTTGCGCCAATCCTGGCGCACTTGGTCCGAAAACGACCTCGCGAAGTGATGGACTTTAGCTCCGTGATATTCCTAGATGCAAGTCCACCCCGATTGACCAATCGCAACAGGATTGAGCATTGGCTACTTCTTGCACTCAGGTCATTAATCCTTCTTGCCCTCGCATTGGCGTTTGCTCGACCCTACCTGAAAACCCTCATCGAGCAACAGACGTCCGCGTACCCTGCCAAAGAGCGCATTCTTTTGATCGATACCAGCGCTAGCATGCGTCGCGAGGGTGTTTGGGAACAAGCAATCCAAAAAGCCAAAGAATATATTGCCAATAGCCAACCCGAAGATTCGATCGCTGTGGTTGCAATGACCGACCGAATCGAGTCGCTGCACTCGCTGGAGCACTCCCGTCAATCAGGCATAAGCGAAAGAAAAATCCTGGCTAGTAAGAGCATCGATGGCGTTACTCCAACTTGGCTTTCATGCGATCTTGGTCAATGCATGCTCCAAGCGATGGAACTGCTCAACGACTCAAGATCAGACCAGGAAACCAAAACACCTGCAGAGATTGCAATCGTGTCGGATTTTCAATCAGGCAACCCACTGGATTCTCTTGGTTCTATTCAATGGCCTCAGGATATTCCGATTGTGCCACTGGTCTGTCAGCCAAAGGTTCCCGGCAACGCAACCATATCGATCTTGCCTCGCACTGACGACTCCTCCACCGCGATTTCGGAAAACACCGAAAGAATCCTGGTCCGCAATGCGAACAGATCTAAAAAAGATAGGTTTTCCTTAAAATGGCTCGACTCCGACGGCAAACCGATAGCTGCCGAGTCTCAAGAAGTTTTTGTTCCAGCTGGCCAACAACAAATCCTTGTACTCGAGCGACCAACCCTGGAATCCAACGGGGCCCAGAGTCCTCTCGTAATAGAGCTCGATGGTGACGATCAATGGTTTGACAATCGGCAATATCTATACCGAGGCAAAAAACAAAAGGCTAAAGCGATTTGTCTGGACTCCAAGAAGAGAGACCCCAAAGATTCACTCTGGTATTTTGCCGTTCGTGTTCCAATTTCACAGCCAAGCCTAGATGTTCAGTGGGAGATATTTGATCCCACCGAGGAATTCAAGGAATCTGATCATAAGGATTTGCGACTGGTGATCGCATCGAGTGACCTGTCTGCTCTGTGGGCTCAGAAACTTCGAGAGCTTATCGAAAATGGTCTTCATGTTTGGTGGATTTTAGATCGTCCGACCGGGACACTCCAAGGCGATCAAGCTGGCGTCGATCCAGCCAGGCTCGAAGAGATCTGGAAAACTTGGTTTCCAAACGATGCGGTTGCGATTTCAGAGAGAACTATTGATCGATTTCAACTCCTGCAGAACATCGACATGTCTCATCCTATGTTCTCAGCTTTTTCAGACCCTAAATTCAATGACTTTACCAAGATTCGGTTTTGGAAACATCGACAGGTCCAGGGGTTGTCATCCAACGATTGGAGGATCTTGGCAAACTACGACGACGGAACTCCGGCAATATTCCAACGTCCACTGGGGAAAGGGATGGTCAGTGTAGTGGCTAGCGGTTGGCAGCCCATAGAGAGTCAATTAGCATTGTCGAGCAAATTTGTGCCAATCGTCGTAGCAATGTTTGAGCAAGCAAGCCCGTTGCAACAAGATCCAGATTATCGATGCGGCGAGAGGATCCCAAGCCAACTTGCTCTCGAAAATTGGCAGTCTATCGTTCAACAGCAATCCGACGATGTCGGAAAAGAGTTAAGGCTCAGAGACCCTCAAAACGACGGGGTCTTTATCGCTCCTGGGATATTCAAGGCTAGCGATCAGGAAGAGTTCGTTGCCGTAAACTTGTCCAAAAGCGAAGGTTTAACCGATCCGATCGATTTAGAAGAATTCGCTCGCTTTGGAATTCCCATCGGTCAGCCAACATCACCCTCGAACCAACCCGAATCCGTTTCACGAAAAAACCAACTTGCTGAACAAATGGAAGCTAGCCAAGGTGGCTGGTGGTGGATCTTATTGGCCGTTTCAATATTCGCAGGACTAGAATCGCTCATCGCGGCGTGGCGCACACGTCACTGGGCATCACTTTCGAATAACAACAGGTAGAGTAACCATCATGGATCGAATGATTCGATATCAACTGGAAAACTTAGCCAAGCGGTATCGCAGCCAAGTATTTGCGTGTCTGCTGATCCTGTTTTGGGCGATCCTGTTGGGCGCTATCTTACTGCGTCCAAGCCAAAACCCACCCGGCCAAACGGGACTATTCTCGATTGGCTTTATGGCTGGATTATCCCTGATCGGAGCCGGTTTGTTATTCGTTTGGACTCGGTTTGGGTACAGAGATTTAGGATCCATCGCGCATCGTATCGAAAATCGCCATCCCGATCTAAATCAAAAGCTGCTCACGGCTATCGAGCCCAAAAAAGCCAACGAGTCGGAGTTCCTCAGAAACGCTCTGATCAAAGAAACCCTCTTGCACGCCAAAAGAAACCCATGGATGCAAATGGTTCCTGGTGCAAGACTACTAAGTCTTTGGATCCTACAGTGGTTGCTACTGTTAGGAGTATTGGTCACTCCATGGATTCTAAGAGGAGGTCCGTCAAACAACCCATCGTTGCCTGTTTCAAAGCCTCAATCACTATCGGACTGGATCATTGAACCTGGAAATACTCAAATCGAAAAGGGGACCGATTTGATCGTAAGCGTCCGGTTTCCCGAGAACTTCGCGGACCCCTTGCACTTGATTACCCAAAGCCCCAGCGGAGAATCTCAGAGAGTCACTTTGCAGAGAAGTTTCAAAGATCCCATCGCAAGTGCAACACTTCGCCGAGTCAACGAATCGATGCAATACCGAATCGAAAGCTCCAACAAAAATAGCGATCCGTTCACAGTCGATGTTTTTGAACACCCCAGCGTGGTTCAAAGCGATGCTCTCATCAAGTCTCCAGCTTATGCAAACCAAGAGGACAAGAATATCGCTAATACTCGACGAGTATCGATCGTAGATGGCGCTAGCGTCCAATGGACTCTGAAACTAAATAAACCAGTTAGCTCGGCTGAGTGGATCGACAAGAACGGGCAATCCATAGCACTTACACCAACGCCCGAAGACCCAACGACTTATCTGATCAAAGATAGCCCCGTCGACTCCATGCGCTATCAATTGCGGTTGACCGATGACCAAGGACGAAAAGAAAAAGCATCTGAAGAATTCGTCGTTAAGCTGATCCCGAATCGTGAGCCTGAAGTCAAACTCACCTCTGCATCCGATCAACGAGTCTCGCCCATCCAAGAAATGGTTGTCGGTGCCAAGATAAAGGATGACTTTGGAATCCACCGCGCAGGAGTCAGCGTCGCGATTGGTGAAAGTGAACCAATCGATGTCGATTTGACCCCAAATGCCGATGACCAAACCAAAAAAACCGATTTGCAACACCTGATCGATTTGGAATCCATGGCGGCCAAAGCGGACCAACTAGTGACCTATCACTTCTGGACCGAAGACTTGGATCGAGACGGACAACCTCGACGCGTTGACAGCGAGATATTCTTTGCAGAAGTTCGACCCTTTGAGGAGATTTTCCGCGAAGGTGACCCATCCGCAACGCAGCAACGTCAACAACAACAGCAGCAACAACAGCAAGGTTCTCAAGGGGCTCAACAAGCTGAGGAATTGGCCGAATTGCAAAAGAAAATTATCTCCGGAACCTGGAATCTAATCCGAGGACAACCCGGCCGCAAAACCGAAGAGCGAATCAGGGAGTTGACCGATAGCATCGCCGTGCTGCTTGACTCCCAGCAACAAGCTATCGAGCAAAGTGAGAAACTCAAGGAGAGTCTACAGAGCGCCGATGCTCAGCAAGATCTTTTGAAAGTCCAATCGAGCATGACAGATGCGATCTCGGAACTGAACAAAGTGGATCCCCAAACCGCTTCGGTTGGGTTACGGGACGCCATCAAACCCATGCGTGCGGCCTACGAAGGGCTACTGAGACTTCGCGCTCGTGAACATGAAGTCACTCAGAATCAGCAACAGCAATCCTCGTCCCAGAGATCCCAGTCGGCAAGTCAAAGCAGTCGCCAACAGCAAATCCAACAACTGCAACTCGAGCAAGATCCAAGTCGCTATGAAGAAGAATCCCAGCCGATACCCGAGGAATCGCAATCTGAACGTGAAATGCGACAGGTGATGAATCGACTCGATGAACTTGCGCGTCGTCAGCAAGACCTCAATGAACAAGTTCGCGAATTGGACTTGGCGTTGCAAGCGGCAGAAAATCAGCAAGAGAAAAGGGATTTGCAGGATCGATTGGATCGATTGCGAGAAGAGCAGCAGGAATTGGTGCAAGATGCGGATGAATTGCTCGAACGCATGAACAATCCAGAAACCAGAAGCCAACTCGAGGAATCTCGGCAACAGATTGAAAATGCCCGTCAGCAAATGCAGCAAAGCGAAGAGCAACTTAGGAATGCCGAACCCTCGGCAGCTTTAAATTCCGGAACCCGAGCGCAAGCGAACGTGGAACAAACCCGCGAGCAACTCAGGAAACAAAGCTCCGAGGCCCTCCAGAAAGATGTCCAGAAATTGGTCGATCAAGCACAAAAAGTAGTGGATACGCAATCTCAACTTCAACAACAATTGCAAGAACGAACTGGAATTTCTCCTAACCCTAGTAGCGGTGCCATTGAACCCGTTCAACCGCCCGAAGCAAGGCAAGATTCTTTACTCCGCAGTCAGCAAGAACTAGACCAAGATGAAGGCATGCAGCGCCGAAATCTCGATGCCTGGAAGGAACAGAAAAAAGAATACCAGGACCTAATGGACCGAATCAAGGACACCGTTGAACAAGCCGAAGGTAGTGAGCCATTGCTCGCAGAACAGTTGTACGAAACCTATCGTCAAGCTAGCCAGCAACCGACCGACCAACGGCTAGATCGGATTCCCATGATGATCGAACGGGGGATGGATCAACCTGCAGTCGATGAAGCTCAAGAAGTCAGCAAGGAACTTCAAGGTCTCAGGGATCGTATCGCGGAATCGACAAAGAGCGTTCTTGGCTCAGAAGAGGAGTCCCTCCGAAGGGCCTTGCAGGAACTACAGAAAGCCAATCGAGCAATCGAAAACGAAATGTCAGAGCGTCGTACGGACTCTCAAGACGGCCAACCACAAGACGGCCAACCACAAGACGGCCAACCACAAGACGGCCAACCACAAGACGGCCAGCCACAAGACGGCCAACCACGAGACGGCCAACCACGCAGAGGGCAGCAGAACCGAGCTGGACGAAGCGTGCTGGAACAACTAGAAGACCGCATCGCGCAATCGGATGGAGGTGCTCGACAACTGAATTCACCACTGACCGGTGAGGATTACGCTCAATGGACCGATCGACTCAGGGACATTGAAGAACTTGTTAGAGACCCGGACTTAAGGGCCCAGGCAGCCAGGGTACGTGAGGCGGCAAGAGAATTTCGGATGGAGTACAAGCGGCATTCGAAAGAACCGCAGTGGGATATGGTCAAAAAAATGATTTCCAGCCCACTGCAAGAGTTGCAGCGCAAGGTACAAGAGGAGTTAGTTCGCAAGACGGCCAAGCAAAATGAATTGGTTCCATTAGATCGGGATCCAGTGCCAGAGAAATACCGCACGGAGTTGGATCGTTACTTTGAACGACTCGGAGAGGAACGATCCAAGTGATGGGATGGATGAATGAGATTTTCTTTGCTCGAGGGGCATGGGCTCCACTTGCGATCTTGCTTTGGAGCTTGTTTACGCTCTTTGGTTGGTTGTCGTACAGAGGCACCGCATCGTGGCAAGTCAAGTCGCTTGGGACCCTCTTGAGAGCTCTTGGGATTGGAATCCTATGCTTCTGCTTGCTTGAGCCGATTCGCAACACAAAGGTACCTAAATCACAGGCCAATTCGATCGCAGTGCTTGTGGATAATAGCCGCTCGATGCGAGCCTTGTACGATGACGCTCGAAGCTCTGATGATACGCAAAACCAGAGCGGTCAGATGCCAGAGAGTTTGCCGTTGCTTGAGCGATTTTCTGGCGTCATTGCCGATGATGCTAATTGGCTTTTGAAACTTGGGGAGCAGTATAGGATTCGCAAATACCTGTTTGCAGGTCAATTAGAATCGGCCGATGACTTTGCATCATGGGATGGATCGCAGTACGAGTCGAATATCGAGGGGGCGTTAGACAGCGTTCGAACAAGATCCCCGTCGCAGCCACCATCGGCCATTGTATTGATCAGTGATGGCAAAAGTACCAATCGAAATGCGATGTCCCAATCGCTGACCAAGCAAGATGGATCAGCAATCCCCATCTATCCGGTGTGGATACCGCCGCAGGGCGATTTAAGGCGGGATTTGTGGATCAAAGATGTTAGTGTGCAGACCAGCGATTTCGAAACGGCACCTGTGAGTATTTCCGTTAGCTTAGGGCATCGGGGATTTTCATCTGAAAACATCGAGGTTCGACTAGAGGATTTGAAGCATACCACCCTAGAGACCCAAACCATCCAGATCACAGAAAATACAAAGGCACCTTTGGTTCGGTTTCAGTTCCGACCTAAGGAGAGCGGATCGCAGGGATACAAAGTGGTTTGCCGACCCATGCGAGATCTCCCTGGTCTGGAAATGACCCTTGAGAACAATCATCGTTATGTGGCTATCGATCGAGCGATGGGGCCTTATCGGATTCTTTACTTATCCGGTCGTCCGAACTGGGAATACAAGTTCCTGCAAAGGGCATTGAGCGAGGATGCTGAGATATCATTAACAGCGCTTGTTAGAATCGCCAAGAAGCAACCGAAATTCAGTTTCCGCGCAAAGGGCAACGAGGATACCAACCCTCTGTTTTCCGGCTTTGAGGACATATCAGAGGAGGAGAAAGAAAAATACGACCAGCCTGTATTCGCTCGTTTGGGGATCGTTGGAAAAGACGAGTTAACCCAGGGTTTCCCAAAGGATGCGCAGGAGTTGTTTGCTTATTCGATGATCATACTCGACGATCTGGAAACTGAGTTTTTCACGGTCGATCAGCTTCAGCTACTCAGGCAATTCCTATCCCAGCGCGGAGGTACATTGCTGGTGCTCGGAGGACAAGAGAGCATGCGGGGACGAGCGTTTCGAGATTCTGCTCTGGGGCAGTTGCTGCCCGTTTATGGAGATCCTACCGAGGCAGATCTAATCATCCCTGGAATCGAACAGCAGGTCGAGGATCCTGTTCGCCTAAAACTATCGCGCGAGGGTTGGCTGGTACCTTTTTTAAGACTGCATGACAACCAAGCCGACGAATCCACTCGGCTTGAACGCATGCCCGCATTTCAGGTTTGGAATAGTACCAGCCAAATTAAGGTTGGAGCCAGGGTTCTTATCGAGGGAGAGTTGCCTGACGGAAACAAACTACCGATGCTAGTGGTGCAGAAATTTGGTAAAGGTACTTCAGGAGCATTGCTCGTTGGGGATTTATGGAGATGGGCACTTGCGGATCGGCAAGAGTTGATCAGTCCGTTTTATCAAGGTTGGCGGCAACTGATTCGTGGACTGATGGTTGATATCCCTAAACGTGTTCAAATGGACGGACGAGTCGATAAGGGTCAGAATTCGAAACGCAAGATAGAGATCCAAGTTCTGGATGATAAGTTTAGTTCGATGGACAATGCACTCGTTGAAGTTCAAATCACACCGCCGAAATCCGAAGTGATGGTTGTTAAAGCCATGGCGTCTTTGGATAAGGCAGGGCTGTACGAAACCAGTTTTCTGATGCGAGACAGCGGAGTGTATAGGGTGATCGGCCAAGCTAGAGCCCCAGATGGAACGTTGATCGGTGAAGCCCAATTAGCATTTGTGCATGAACCCGAAGCCTTGGAACTGGCCGATTGCAGCTTGGACGAAAATGCATTGAAATCCATGGCCCTACCCAGCGGCGGAGAATTGGTACCGTACCGGGAACTTGACTCATTGGTCGATAAAATACCCGTCGATCAATTGCGATATACGCAGAATCGAATGGTACCGATTTGGCATACGCCATGGCTTTTGGGGCTATCGGTAGGATGTTTGGCCATCGAGTGGTGGTGGAGGCGTCGTCATGGAATGGCTTAATCGAATTCGATTTGCATGGAATATCACGATGGGATTGTCTGTGATCGCCTTGCAATCGTTTTTCTCCTGCCCAGTTACGGGTCTGGATCCAGATCCAGTGGAAACCAAGGTTTGTGTCGTGACCGGAGCACCTGGCGAACAGGAGTACGATAAGTTGTTCGGTCAGTGGAGAGAGGAATGGGCAAAGTCTCTTGCAGGAGTGGGCGTGGAATGGATCGGTCAATCCGAGGCAGTCAATCCCGATGCAACTCAAAACGATCGAGATCGACTCAAGCGGTGGATCGACTCGGTGCAAGCCAAGGAAATACCAGGAACCTACTGGCTGATTTTGATGGGTCATGGGACTCACGACAGCAAGTCAACGAAATTTAATTTACGAGGAGCGGACGTCTCGGCAGCAGAACTTAGTCAATGGATTTCAAACTCCAAGCATCGTTGGGTGATAGCCATTTGCGCGTCGAGCTCAGGGCCTTTTATGCCTGCACTAAGCGGCCCGGGGCGAACGATCATCACTGCAACCAAAAGCGGCTTGGAGTCGAATTTCTCACGTTTTGGTGGGTACCTGGCAAAGTGTGCTGGCGATTTGAATTCGGATTTAGATCATGATCATTCGATTTCGGTGTTGGAGGCATTTGTTGCTGCGAGCCGCCAAACAGAGCGTTACTACCAGGAAAACAAATGGCTCGCGACCGAACACGCACTGATCGATGATAACGGAGACGGTAAAGGGACGAGTGTAGATTTCTTTCGTGGACTGCGAGCCATCAAGATGCCTGACAAAGGCAAGATTGACGGCGAGAGCTCCCGACAACTCTGGCTAAAAGAATCTCCTGCAACCGGAGTTTTGGCGGCAGAATCCAAATCCAAAGTCGACGACATCGAGAAGCAGCTAGAAGCCTTGCGATCTAAGAAATCGACAATGTCTGAGGAGCAGTACTACTCGGATTTGGAGCGACTCTTGGTCGACCTGGCCAAGATCCTCTATCCGGACAGCGAATAACTACCTTGGGGTTTGGGAAGCTCTAAACTTCCAAAACGAAACGTATCAAAAAGCTTTTCCAGCCGCTGGTAACAACAATGAAGGTTGCGATAGTGGCGAAAGCGAGAAAGTTTACTGAGTCGATCGACGACCGGCTGGCCGGGGTCAATTTCCCAAGGGTGTATGTAAAAGTGGATGGATCTGCCTGAGTTTTCGATTTTTCGCAGCGCCCACCGGGTGAACCACCATGGAAAGATTCGGAAGTATCCGCCACCTCCAATGGGTAGCCGATAAACTCGAGCATCAAGGACACTTACTGGATGCTCGGCAATTTGATCCTGTCCGCTTTGTAAGTAATAGGAGCCCAAGGGAGAGTCTGGGATTCCATACTTGTCATGACGCACAGGCACAACGCTGCTATCGTACTCGAAGCCGTGCTGCTTGAGAACTGGGACAGCCCAAGGAGTTCTTTTGGTGATCGAGAAGGTTGGGGCGCGAAAATGTCGGATTGGAGAATTGGTTATTTTCGAGAGAACATCGTTGGCCATCCCCAAATCCAAATGTAGCGATGTGGGGGTATGCTGGTGGATCATTCGGTGCCAATAGGTATGGGACCCAATGATGTGGCCATTGTGGGCGGCACGACGTACTAAGTCGGGATATCGTTCGGCAACCCAACCAAGAAAATAGCAGTAGGACTTGACCGATTTTTGCTCGAGTAGATCGAGCATTCGATGAGTACTTGACTCGACGCGTTGCTCCCAATCCAACCACCGATCCCGAGACGTGATGGAATCGAAATTGGAGACGTGATAGTAGTCCTCGACGTCAATGGAGAAGATATGTTTTGGCTCGGAGGGACTCGTAAGCTCTCCTTTAGGCCTTGAACTCACTTTGCAATTTATCCTTTTCGAACTTTTCGCATCGACGCCACAGATCGATGTAGTGGTTCGAGAACTTGGAATCCTCGGGTCGGCGGTCAAGTCCTGCCGTTTTGGTAGCGATGCGACCAGGAACACCCACCAGACGAAGAGCAGTACACCCAACCATCCTCAGATCGGAACCAAGCGAAGCGTTTTCAATGTAATCGAGGTCCAGAGTTTGTTTCTTCAAGACAGACACAGTGCCACTGTCTGCAGGCAAGTTGATTTGGGCGTATCCTGTAATGCCAGGTCGAACGGTCAGTCGAGAAACGTAGTAAGGAACACACTTTTCCAAATGCTCGACAATCTCAGGTCTTTCCGGTCTAGGTCCGCAAAAAGACATCTCGCCTTTGAGCACATTGATGATTTGTGGAAGTTCGTCCAAATGGAGTTTTCGTAGCCAATATCCTACAGGCGTAATGCGTTTATCGGTTTCCCCCTCACACCACTGCGCGCCGTTGGCCTCGGCATCGGCTTTCATGCTACGCAGTTTGTACATCGTAAACTCTTTGCCGTTTTTACCCGATCTTGTCTGGGCGTAGATCCCAGGACCTGCACTGGTCGCTCGGACCAACACGATCAAAATCGCGGTCATGAGCAACGCGGGAACCGCTAAAACGATAGCCACTGGAAGTTCCCAGAGCCTCTTGTAGTCGTGATAACGGGGGACGTCCAACGTAGATAGCACACCCTTGTGGATGATCT
>JAGWZB010000496.1 GCA_018969045.1 Planctomycetota bacterium
GTTTTTTAGGCTTTAGGTTCGCGAATGGGGAATCGCCAAAGACTTGGCGTCCAAAAGTGCGTCGCCCAGGAATCCTTGGTTGCTACTTCTCGAACTCTAAGCTCGTTGGAATCGATTTCGATGTAGAAGAACGCTTGGTTTCCACCGCTGAAATGACTTGAATTGTCGATGTTCAGAAGCGGGATTCCTTGATCGGTTTTTTGCTGGGTTCCATTCCAATGCAGGATATTCCGAACGTGCGTATGACCATAAAGCACCGCCAGCACGTTATGCTTTCTTATCGTCTCGTAGTAGGCTTGAACATCACACGGGTTCCATTCCATACCAAGATTCGCAGCATCGGTTCCATCGCACGCTTTGCTGTATCGAACCACATCGACATGGTGAGTGATCAGAACAGGCTTGCTAGAATCCGATGCATGTTGCTGTAGATCCCCAATGAGAAAATCGAGGCTGTCCATGGGGTTGTACCGTCTCCTCTGCTGGATCTTGGGATCTTGCCCTACGACGATGCCCAAGTTGATGCAATGGACAGGTCCCCAGTCCCATGAATAGTGCAAACCATTGGCGGATCTGGACAAGACACTGCGCTTCTTGGAACGCTCGATGAGACCGTCGATAGCCAATCCATCGCCTCCAGGGCTATCATGGTTCCCATGGACTTCATACACCGGGAACTTGAGTCTACCTTCGCTCCCGGTCAATCCAAAATCGCTTACAAAGCCATCCCATTCGCGCTGTTGCATCGACTCCTGAGTCTTGCCACGCTTATCTCCGGTGTCGATGATATCGCCCGCATGGATAACTCCTTGAACAGGCCCCACAGAACCTCCACCGATGGATTCGGGGATCTGTGTCCCAGGAAGCTTATTCAGTGTATCGATCAAACCATGGCAGTTGATAACCGACGATTCCATCAACTCAGAGGTCGACTTTTCATTGGCGAAATAATGGGTGTCGCCAATGGCAAAAAAGCCAATCTTATTAGCCGATTCGGTTGACTCGAAGGTATCCTGCGCGCGAGTTGTTGAGGAATTGGGTAGCGCAAAACCAGCCGCTAAACTACCACCGGTCCATAGAAACCGTCGTCGATTCGATGGGGAGTCCTGCCAAGACATCATGTTACACCTGGGAAGCTTCGCTCTGTTTTGGGATTGCGATCAGGGCGCACGTTAGCCCGATGCCAAGCACGCCAGCAGCCAGGAAGAAAGGAGCACCTGGCAAATACAAGCCACCTTTTGGATCGATCGTCGTCTTAAAGACTGTGGTAAACAGAATCGGTCCAATCATGCCCGCGATTCCATTTAGGGAGCTATTGGCACCGGACAATTGACCTTGGGTCGATGGATCCATCCGCTTGGACATAAGTCCTTGGATTGCCGCCGAAAAGAACCCCATCGTGCAAAAAATCACCGTAGATGCCATGAACAATGATCCTGTGTCGACAACACCATAAGCGATAAACCCGAGGATTCCTCCAAGGAGCCCGATGAACACCATCATCCTCTCCCCCAAGATCCCCATCATCGGCCGAATCAAAGCCCCTTGGACGATGAAGTTCAGGATACCGACAATCGCTAGGGCTTGTCCCACCTGCCCTGGGCTCCATCGGAACCGGGTGTCGGTGTAGAGCACAAAAACACTGCTAAAAACAGAGTGAGCCAATTGATACGTAAACAGACTGATGGCCATGGGCAATAGTCCCGGAACCGACCGCAGGAGCTTCAGAGAGCCCTGCGGGTTGGCGCGCGACCAACGAAACGGCTTGCGTACCTCTTTAGGCAACGACTCAGGCAACACAAAAAATCCATAGCATGCGTTGGCAAGCGTCAGTCCAGCCGCCACCCAAAACGGAAGACGCAAATGGATATCGCCTAAGTACCCACCTAAGGCCGGTCCGAGGATGAAGCCTAGTCCAAAGGTTGCTCCGTAAATCCCATAAGCCGCCGAGCGTTTCTCCGGTGGAGTGACATCGGCGATGTAGGCACTGGCCGTCGAGAAACTTGCGGCCGTGATTCCCGTCAAAATCCGACCGACAAAAAGCCAAGTTAAATTAGGGGCTAAGGCCATGATGATGTAATCGATCCCAAGCCCAAAAGCAGACAACAGCAACACCGGTCGACGTCCAAATCGATCCGATAAAGCCCCCATGAGCGGAGAGGAAAAGAACTGCATCAAAGCCCAAATGGTTCCAAACCAGCCGACGTAACTTGCCGCATCGATCGAATCGTTGCCTGCGAGCTGCTTGACCAACTTGGCTGTAATCGGAATGACCACACCCAGGGAAAGCACATCCATCAAGACCGTGATGAGGATGAAAGCAAGTCCAGCTTTTGTCGCCGTTTGACCAAGCTCAGAACGCAATGGAAGAACCTCGGTGATGGTGGATAAGGAGCTTTGTGGCTAACCTACTAGAACGCTGTGGGTATTCTAGTCCATCGAGGAGGATTCAAAAGAGCACAACAAAGGATCTCCCTAATCTACGATTGGCTATGCTAATGCCCTTAGGAAACCCAACGATGGTGCCCCCCCGCGTAACATAGGGCTTTTGCCCCGGCGGGGGTTGGGCTTCATGAAGTGAAGGTCCTACGGGCTAACCGTCGGAAGATTGTCCCAATCGTCCTGGCTGCTAACCGTCGGACGATTGTCCCAATCGTCCTGGCTGCTAACCGTCGGACGATTGTCCCAATCGTCCTGGCTGCTAACCGTCGGACGATTGTCCCAATCGTCCTGGCTGCTAA
>JAGWZB010000064.1 GCA_018969045.1 Planctomycetota bacterium
CTCAGCCAGTGTTGTTTAATCAAGCCGAAGCGATTGGCAAGCAGGCCATCTTCGAGGGTTTGTCGAAGGAGGAATCCACCGTGTCCAGAGCAGATCAAGTGTTCGATTTGCGAGGGGCTTTCGACACGACGCAGGACTTTTTCAAGCGATCTTTTTAACAACTTCGTCTGCTTGGTCATCGCGCACTGAGCGATCGCGTCGATGTCCGAGTCGGCGAGCGTCGAGCCGTCTTCTCCTACCAAGCGAGCCAAGCGGTAGCGAGCAAAGTTTCTTGTAGCGGGCTTGCTGTCGGCGGTATCGCAGTCTGTGGGGTCTTCATCGAGGAATCCGAGCCACAGATAAGCATCCTTGGTCGTTGCAAACTGCTCGTTCATCACCGGGCAAGACTTGCCGTGCAATGGAACGCTGCGGAGCAATCCGCTGAGGTTGGATCGTTCGATTCCTGTGTAAATCAATTCGCGGCGTTTGAGACGATCTGAATCGGTTTTGGAGCGGGTTAGGACTCCGTTGTTGGAGATACAGACCACATCGATGGTCGTCGAGCCGATATCGACCAAAACGCCGTGTGTTGTCGTCGCACTTGAATTCGGAGCGTTTAGGAGATTCCTTGACCAGTTTGCAAGTGCGTGCCAATTCGATGCGGCAGTGATCCAAGGGTCACGTGCAGCTTGGCTGGGACTGCGAAACTGTCCATCGACGCAGTAAGAGTAAACCAAGGGGGCAGGAAAGACGCGGGTGACTTGATCCAAAATGGATGCGACGCCTTGTGCCCTGGTGTCAAAGCAATCCGCAAGTTCGCCGGTCATCGTGATGGCCACTGCATGAAACTCCGGAGAGTCGTCGATGGCCCGCGCGATCGCAGGGGCAAGCGAATCGGATTCCTTCCACATCGCAAAAGGAAGGCTTTTGGACCAATTCTTCTTTGGGTCGCTATGAGCGAGTTTGAGGTTTGCTCCTCCGATGTCGATACCTAGCCAAGGCGCAGCATCTTTGGATTTGGACGTTTTCTTGGGGCTCATAGGATCAGCATGCAGTCGCCATAACTGAAGAAACGGTACCGCTCTTGGACCGCTTTTTGATAAGCTTCGAGCATCAGTTCACTACCTGCAAAGGCGCTGACGAGGACCAGCAGCGTGCTTTTAGGTAAATGGAAATTGGTCAGGAGTCGATCCACCGCGTGGAACTTGAATCCCGGGCGGATAAAAAGGTCGGTTTGCCCCGACCATTCGATCAAGGATCCCTTGCCGTGAATCGCGGAAGTTTCCAGAGTACGAACCGATGTGGTACCGACGGCTAGGATTCGGCCACCTTCGGACTTGGCACTTTGCAAGCGTCGAACGACGTTCCCAGTGATTTGCGCGTATTCACTGTGCATTTTGTGCTCATCGAGCCGGTTGACCGAGACGGGGCGGAAGGTACCAAGCCCCACGTGCAGGGTGACCGACACCAGGGCGACACCGGCTTGGCGAATATTTCTCAGTAGATCTTCGGTCAGGTGTAGACCGGCTGTTGGTGCGGCGACGGAGCCCGGGTTGCGAGCGTACACGGTTTGATAGCGCTGGCGGTCTTGTTCGACCATTCGGCCATCGCGAATGTAGGGAGGCAGTGGGATACGCCCGCTTTGTTCGAGCAGATCGAGCCAAGGGATCTGCGGATCGGCGACAAACAGGACGTTGCCTTCGGGGGTATGAGAAACGACGACGAGGTTTTGAGTTTCTCGCCCTTCTGGATCTCGAAGAACGACCTTTTCACCGGGTTGAAGATAACCTCTGGTTTTGGAGAGGAGTTCGGCAACGCCGTTTTCTTCTCGCAAGAAGAGGCCTTCCCATCTTCCTGAAGTTTGTGCGCGGAAGCCGACGAGTCGTGCGGGGATGACTCGCGAGTCATTTACAACGATTGCATCGCCAGCTTGCATGAAATCCGGAAGCTCGCGAACTGAGGCATGCTCGATCGAACCGGTTTTTCGATCGATGACCATCATCCGCGCATCGGTCCGTTGCACCGGTGGGTCTTGGGCGATCAGATCGCGAGGGAGTTCAAAGTCGTAGAGATCCAGTTCGCTGGGCTCTGTGGTCACGGCAGCTCCCGGATCCGAATGTTACGAAACTCTACTGGAGCCCCTTCGGCTTCGAGGCACAAGTAACCTTCGGCGGGGTTTGCATTGTTTCCTCCAGAGACTTCGTGTCCGTTGACCCACAAACGGACTTCGCCGTTGAGGGCTCGCACGTAGTAGAAATTCCATTCTGGGGAAGGTTTGGAAAAGTTCCCTTTGGGGAAGCTGCGTGAGCCGTCTGGGGAAAGGGGAGGGAAGGGTTTTAGTTTGGAGCGACCCACTGGGAAGATATCGCCGTGGGTGGTAAACCAGGTCGCTTTTTTGCCGGAGCTCTTTTCGTACTGTTGGGTGTAGCCAGTATCGAGGACTTGGACTTCGATCCCCGCATCGGGGAGTCGGTTTGGGGGTAGTCCTTCGAGGGCATCGTCGGGAGTCCAGAGGAAGAAACCGGAGTTACCAGCGAAGGAGAGGTGTCGCCACCATGCAACGAATTCAAGATTTCGGTATTTCTTTTTTGAGCGGAGGACACCGACGGGTTTTCCGGTTGAGTGGACCAGGGGTCCATCCCAAACCCAGGTATCTTCGTCGCAGTTGGCGCGTTGAAAGTCGTCTTTACCCAGTTCGACCCAGCCATCGCCGGTGGTATCGAATTGGATGGGGGTCAATGGAGCCCCTTGTGCGGGGACCATCGCTTCGCGTTTGGTTTCTTGGGCTTGGGCGAACCCCAGGACCATGGGCAGCAAGGAACTGGCCGATACCAGCAGAATGAGTTGTTTCATCGGAGCACCTGTTGGGAGGTTTGAAGTTTAGGTCGAAAGTAAGGGTACAAATGGTCCATTGCACAGGGCGCATTGTAGCGATTTCGGTGCTGGATTGCGACGCGATGGGCATCAAACGTGAGGTGTAAGGTGTAAGGTGTAAGGTGTAAGGTGTAAGGGGTAAGGCTTGCTTGGCTGTTTTCGACCGTCGGACGATTGTCCCAATCGTCCTGGCTGCTAACCGTCGGACGATTGTCCCAATCGTTCTGGCTGCTAACCGTCGGACGATTGTCCCAATCGTTCTGGCTGTTTGGCTGTTCGCAAAAGCCTAAAGCCTGCTCAAGCGGTTTGCTGAATAAGTCCAAAGTCCCACGGGCTAGATAAGCCCAGGGTACGGGGTGCTGAGAGTCTGGAAGACGATCGCACGGGCTGAATTGAGCCGCAACACGAAATAAAAGAAGCTCGGCATGAATGCCGAGCTTCTTGGATGTTTAGATAAGCGAATAATCGATGCAACGCTTCTTCGATGAACGCTTAGTACATATCGTGGTCGTGAGAATGACCACCCTTCTTGTCATCCTTGGGCTTCTCAGCGATCAACGCATCGCTGGTCAGCAAGAGCGTCGATACCGAAGCTGCGTTGGCAAGCGCTGTTCGGGTTACCTTGGTCGGGTCGATCACACCCGCCTTGACCAAGTCTTCGTAGACTCCTGTCAATGCGTTGTAACCGATGTTACCCTTGGCTTCGGCAACCTTCGAGCAAACAATGCCGCCGTCTTGGCCGGCGTTTGCCGAGATCATTGTCAAGGGTGCACGGCATGCACGCAAGACGATGTTGTAACCGGTCAATTCGTCTTGCGAGAGGGTATCAGCCGGGGTGACTTGGGTCGATGCTCGCAACAGAGCGACACCACCACCAGGCAGAATGCCTTCTTCGATCGCAGCACGGGTCGCATGCAATGCGTCTTCGACTCGCGCTTTCTTTTCCTTCATTTCGCTCTCGGTAGCCGCTCCGACGTTAACCTTGGCTACACCACCTGCGAGCTTAGCAAGTCGCTCTTCGAGCTTCTCGCGATCGTAGTCGCTGCTGGTGTTTTCGATCTCGCGACGGATTTGATCGATCCGAGCCTTGATCTCACTTGCCTTGCCGGCTCCTTCGATGATCGTGGTGTTGTCTTTGTCGATGATGACCTTCTTGGCACGACCCAAATCCGACAGTGTCAGCGCATCGAGCTTCTTGCCCAAGGCTTCGAACACGGGAACTGCGCCGGTCAAAATGCCGATGTCTTCCATCATGGCCTTGCGTCGATCGCCATATCCAGGAGCTTTCACGGCAGCAACGTGCAATGTTCCGCGGAGTCGGTTGATCACCAAGGTCGCAAGGGCTTCGCCTTCGACATCTTCAGCGATGATCAGCAAAGGCTTGCTCTGCTGAACGACTTGTTCGAGAACCGGAACGATTTCCTTGATGTTCGCAACCTTCTTTTCGAAGACCAGGATGTAAGCGTCTTCGAGGACGCACTCCATCGTGGTTGCATCGGTAACGAAGTATGGAGACAGGTAGCCGCGGTCGAACTGCATCCCTTCGACGAACTCGAGTTCATCATGGAGACTCTTGCCTTCGTCGACCGTAACAACCCCGTCTTTGCCGACGCGTTCCATGGCATCTGCAAGGAGATTTCCGATCGCGCGATCGTTGTTGGCGGCGATCGAAGCGACGTTGGCCATCTCGGCCTTGTCCTTGATCTTGATCGACATCTTCTTGAGCTTTTCGGTGATGTCCGAAACAGCTTGCTCGATACCAGCCTTCATCTGAATTGGGTTCACACCGGCGACCACAGCCTTGAGACCCTCGTTGAAAATCGCTTCGGCCATCACCGTTGCGGTGGTCGTTCCGTCACCAGCAACATCGCTGGTCTTCGAAGCGACTTCGCGGACCATGCGAGCGCCCATGTTTTCATAGACGTCCTCTAGGTCGATCTCCTTGGCAACGGTCACACCGTCTTTGGTGACCGTCGGGCTACCAAAAGACTTCTGAAGAATGACGTTGCGTCCTCGAGGTCCGAGGGTGACTTTGACTGCCCGAGCTAGCTTGCCGACGCCACGTCGGATCGCTTCGCGAGCCTCTTGATCGAAAGCAATGATTTTTGCCATGGTATTCCTGATTGCTCCTTGATGAAATTCTTTGCCGTTGAGACGGTTGAAAGGTTGAGGGGTGAGGTTTAGCCGAGGACCGCAAGGACTTCGGATTCGTTCATGAGCAGGTATTCCTGACCATCGATTTCGATCGACTCACCTGCGTAGCTGGTAAATAGGACATGATCGCCAACCTTGACTTGCAATTGCGAGCGACTGCCGTTCTCCAAGACACGACCATCTCCGACGCTGATGATCTTGCCGCGCGTGGGACGGTCCTTGGCACTGTCAGGCAGATAGATACCGCCAACGGTTTTTTCCTGCGACTCTTGACGCTGAACCACGATTCGGTCCCCAAGTGGAACCAATTTGACTTTGCTTTTCTCTTTAGTTGCAGCCATCTACAAAAACTCCGTAGGCTAAACGAACGACGGTTGGAATACGCCAAAAAGGCATACGAAAACGTTGGAGGGACCACTAAGCAACTTGCGTGCCAGGGGAGCTAGGTTCCCTTTTTCGCGGTGAAATTTTTCGCATCGGAAATTCGTTGCAATGCGGGGTTTTGCCCATTGTTTTGTTCGATTTCCGGGCCAAAATGGTGCCGGGTTGTTAAGGGCTTTTAGACAAAGGGTCGTCGGATGCCATTGCGTGTGAGTTGCCAGTGCGGGGTGGCGTTGAATGTCCCCGAAACCATGGCTGGCAAAGGGGTTAAGTGCCCCAAGTGCCAAAGCGTCATCGCAGTACCAGCCTCTGCAAGCACCAACCCGCCGAAAACCCAACCGGCCAAGCCTGCTGCGGCAAAAGCCCCTGCGGCAAAAGCCCCTGCGGCTTCGGCCCCAGCAGGCGGCCAAGACGCGATGTCCAAACTCCTGGACTCCGCAGGCCTTAAGAAACGCGAAGGAACCTTCTGCCCCTCATGCGACCGATCCTTGCCCCCTGGCACCGCCATCTGCGTCGGGTGTGGCTACAGCCTCGAAGCAGGTAGTAAAATCGAAGGCTTCGCGGTTGAAACCAAGGAGTTCGGCAACATACGTCTTGTCGAAGCCGCCGAGATGATGGCTCGCGAAGCCGATACCGAAAAGCGGCTATTGAAAGCCGGAATGCCTTGGTGGATGATGTTTGCAATCATCCTTGGAGTGCTTTTCATGATGACGGCGATCCTTCTGAAAATGGACGTCAAAACCTCCGGCAACGTTTCCTCGGTTCCGATCATCGCCAAACTCCAATCGGCTGACTTCGGACCCGTAATCGCCTTTTCCGCAGGCGGTGCGGCTTGTTTAGTCGCTCTGTTTTCGCTGTGGGCCATCCAAGGCTCAGCGTACAAAGAATCGATGAAACAGGGACTCCTGTGCACCTTCACCATCATCTACAGCTTCTACTACATGTTTTCCCGGATGAAAGAGCGCAAGCTCGGCTCAACCGTCATGATCTTTTGGATTTCGGCAATCGTGGCAGGAATCTGCCTGGGGTATTCTTTGCCAAAAATCTGAGAATCCGTCAAAAAACCACAGCCCCAATGCATCAAAGTCAATTGATCGGATGGGGGCCTTGGTTTACCCTTAGTCCCTCCCGAATGAGATTTTCCATACCGTTCCTGTTTCTGTTTTAGTAAGGTTGTTCGATGGCCACTTACCGGCGTATCAATGTGATGGACAATAACGGCGTTCACGTAGTCCATTTCGTGGATAAAAAGATCGTGGACTCTGGGACGATTGAGCAGTTGGGTGATGAACTCACCGGCTTGGTCCTAAACGAAAAGAAAAATATGCTCTTGCTGAATTTCGACACCGTCGAGTTCATGTCCAGTGCTGCGCTGAACAAGCTCATTTCGCTCAATAAGAAGGTCAAAGACGCAGCCGGCCAGCTCAAGCTCTGCTGCTTAAGACCTGAAATCGGCGAAGTCTTCAAGATCACACGCCTAGACCGCGTGTTCGATATCCGCAAAGACGAAGCAGCTGGCTTGGGTGCTTTCAAGCTATAACTCGCTGATGAACAGTCGACCACCTATGTGGAAATGCGATAAAACAATCCAAAGCGACTTGGACGCCGGGCACGCTTCGATCGAAGAATTGATGAATGCCCTGGAATCTGCCGGCTGGGAAGGTCGTGATGTATTCCACATCCAAATGGCGATCGAAGAAGCTGTCGTCAATGCCATTGAACATGGCAACAAACGGGATGCTACCAAACAAGTTCACATTGTCTTTGTGGTCGATGCCGAATCGGCAGAGATGACGATCACCGATCAAGGCGACGGATTCGATCACCAAAATGTCGCTGATCCGACCGAAGAGGAACGCCTCGATCAACCCCGAGGACGCGGTGTTCTACTGATCCGTGAGCTCATGACCCAAGCCCAATACAACCAAAAGGGCAACAGCGTCTGGATGCGCAAAGAACGATCCAAAGACGATTCCCAAGACAACTAGTCAAATCACGGATCGATATCGGACCGATCCGCCTTGGCTCGCGTCCCAAGGGCCTGCCATATCTGCAAGTCGATGTTGTTGTTGATCGACTGAACGCTCCCATCCATCAGGCATGAGTTCACCAAGCCACCGTGCCAACTGCGCGAAGTCAAAACGGCATACGAAGGCCTTGTCGTGCTTTGCCCTTCAGCCTGCGAATTGTAGTCGATGTTGTATCGAACCCCATTGAACATAAAAGGTACCACCGTATTGGGTCCCATCGTGACGGTAAATCCGCTGTGATGCGCATGCCCGTTGGTCCATTCGCAGTGCCCAGTCCCAGTTCCGTCAGGAAAAATCCGATCCTTACGCCCCGAATCCGCGATCGCTGCTACCTCGGCAATCGTCGTCGGCATGGCCGTCGTCGAAGGGCCTGCGTTACGAGTGTAAGCCTGCCAAGCATGCACCTCGCTTGCCCATAGCGTACGGCTCAATCCATCGGTAACCGAAGCGAGTTTAAGGGTGGAATTCGTATGCGTTACCCCATCTCCACCCGAATTGGTATTCGGATCGTATACCAGCCATGTCCCCAGATTGAATCCGTACGTGGTCGGATAAAGAAACATCGCCGTTGCACTTCCCGTGGCCGCTGTGTCCCGAGGGATATCTCCGCGAGGATCCGATGGGCAAACATAAGTAGATACTCGGTAGTAGTTCAGGACCGGGTAGTTGCTCCAGTTGACGCTCAGGTCGACTTGATTGGCTATGTTGTTCTGCTCCATGTAAGGAAATAGTCGCCCATGGATGCTCCAAGATGCGTTGGTGGCTATCCGCGGATTGATGCAAGCACTCGGAGGGATCCGCTTGGTAGCCGACTCATAGTTGATCATCGCCAAACCGATCTGCTTGAGATTGTTCGAGCAAGACATCCGACGAGCCGCCTCCCGGGCCGCCTGAACCGCCGGCAGTAGCAATCCAACAAGCACTCCGATAATCGCGATAACGACCAGCAACTCGACCAGCGTAAAACCCAAACGACGATTGCCTATCGCCATAGTAGACACCACAACCTCAAACGACTCCGAGACACCCACCAACCATGCCCTCAGTTTGAGCTGCAGCGCAAGGATATTCAAGGAATCGAACAAAACTTGGCAGCCCACCACTTTTGGCTGATGAGTTCTTGTCCAGATCCGCGCTAGTCTTCGCCCGGATCCAGCAGATCTCCCTCGTGAAGCAAGCGGAAGCCTCGTTGTGCCAATGTCTCCAAAGCCGCTTCGAGATTGTCCACACTGATCGCAATGGCTGGACCACCAGAACTGCGACCCAGGAGTGGATAAGCTCTGACGATGTTGATTTCGGCTCTCAAAAGAGCCATGCACACCTCTTGAAATGGCTGACTGGATTCGGGCAGTTCAACACCGATGCAGTCGCTCTCAAATACCGACAACCCCGCTCTCTCGAATGTCTCTCGAGCAGCATCCGGGTTCCTTAGTAAGAACCGGACTAACGCACAATCCGAAGAGTCATTGATCGAAAGACTCAGGATGCGATTTCCCGAAATCTCCAACCGACGGACAATGTCGAGCAGTTGCCCGACTCGATTCTCCAAAAAAACCGTGAATTGCTTAAGCGTCGGGTAGTCTCTTCCTCGCATCGTTTGAAACGCCGGTCCCGATCCCTCTGAACTGCTCATTCAGATCCCTTTCTTGATGTGCATGAATCCTTTGCCTGTCCAAAAAGCATATAACAACCATCGGCAAATGTCACGAACTTCGTTGAGGATCCTGGAATTCCTTGATCGTCTACCACTGCCAAAAATAGCAATCCTAAGTGAATCAATCGATCTTTCGCTCCAGATGGTGCTCTTTTGCGATCGATTCGTAATACGAAGGTCTGCGATCAGCCCACCGATCAATCACGTGCTCTTTGGGAACCCGCACGAGCCTCTTGTTCCTGGCCTTGTTGCAGTCGATTGTCGCGCGCAGAACCTGCTGGTTCTCGTTAGGAGCATCCGCGATGGGATTCCCATTGGGATCGCAGATACGACTGTTTCCGATGAACCGAAAACCGCGTTCGGTACCCACACGGTTGACGCTCATGAAATATACGTTGTTCTCCAACGCCCTGGCGTTAGGAAGATACTTCGCGAATGTATCAGCACCTGGTGGCCAATTGGTCGGCAAGACCAGCAAGTCGGCTCCATCAAGAGCCAAACATCGTGAGGATTCGGGAAACGAACCGTCGTAGCAGATATGCATACCGATGCGCATTTGATCCGCCTCGATGCTCCGGTAACGGTTCTCCCCGGGTGTGGTGAACCTATCGACTCCTAAAAAAGGAAGATGGACTTTGCGATACGTCGAGACGACCCCAAGGGGCCCTACCAAAACGCAACTGTTGTAGAGGACCCCTTCTGGTCCCCGTTCCAACAAGCCAAAGACCACATGCATTCTGCGATCCTTGCATACCTGAGCAATCGCTTCGGTGGCAGGTCCAGGAACTGACTCAGCGTGCTTGTGGGCCTCTTGAAGGCTCGAAAAACAGTACCCGCTGAGCATGCACTCGGGGAAGACTACCAAATCAGCCCCTTGGACGTCCTGATGCTCCAGCCAGCCTAGCATCCGCCTAAGGTTTGCTTGGGTATCCCCAAAATCGACATGCGTCTGCACCCCGCAAACGGTTTTGAGCAAGCTGGATTGGGAGGTATGTTCTTGATGACTCATAAGTTCCTTTCCTAGGCGACTGGCCTCTACTTCAATGACGACCCGGTGTAGCGATCGACGATGGCTTGGTATCGCCTCAGTAGCAGCGGATGCGTCATGTACTTTTCAGCTTTCTTGGCGTAGCGATCGGTACCAACACTTCTGGCTTGCCGCTCGAGTGCATCCTTGTTGACACGGTCGAACAACTGTGGCCCAACCAAAAGAACAGTAATCGCATCCTTGGAAGCTTCAAGATCTTCTACCAAGGCATCGGCGACTGCATCGCAGGAAAACTCATCCAGACGACTCAATGGCTTGTAAATCGTGCTGATGTTGGAACGAAAGTAACCGGTATGCCCAAGCGCATGGTGCGCAAGCTCGTGGGCGACAATAAACAAAAGCGCCTTCTCATTACCACGGCTTTGCATGCCATAAACGATATCATCGGTCAACAAGATTGTCTTCTTGGACCCTTGTTTAAAGGCCGCAGCATTCTGAACGTTGGACTCCGAAATATAAATGTCGGGGCAATGGTCCATATCCAGCCGGTCTGCCATCTCTTTGGTCGCTTGATACAACCAAGGCATTTGCTCGTGGTCAACCCGCAAGGCAGATCCTCTGAGAGCTGCGACCGACCGCTTGGTCATGAAATGCTGAATGAGCAACAAGACGACCCAAGCGATAAGGGCAATGCCCCAAGTGATCGCAAGAGCAACCAGAAAACCTAATATCAGTAATATCCAACCAATCATGGTATGAAAACCAGTGCCTTTGGCGACGTACTGCTTGGGATCGACTTTACCGGCCATCATGGAACCTCACGCTAAACAGCTAAACAGGTAAATAGGATTACTTGCACCCTTGAATTGACTTCACGAGCGTTCGCAAGCATGAAGATAGCGTTATCCCAACTCAGCTACAATCAGCCCTAGATAGACTTTTATCCAAAACGCCCTGTCACGTAATCCTCTGTCTCGCTCAACGTCGGCCTGGTGAAGATCGTGGAGGTCTCGGCCATCTCGACCAATCGACCTAAATACATAAATGCCGTATGGTCGCTGATACGCGAAGCTTGCTGCATGTTATGTGTGACGATCAGGATGGAGTATTCTCCACGCAGTCGATCGATCAAGTCCTCGATCTTACCGGTGGCGATCGGATCTAGCGCCGAGCATGGTTCATCCAAAAGCAAGACTTCCGGATCGCTGGCGATCGCCCTAGCGATGCACAATCGCTGCTGCTGACCACCCGAGAGACTTAAACCCGACTCGTTGAGCCTGTCTTTGACCTCCTCCCAAAGCGCCGCTCCCCGGAGGGACTGCTCGCACACCTGCATCAAGATGGTTTTGTCTCGCTCTCCATCAATCCTAAGTGGATAAACGACATTTTCAAAAATGCTCATCGGAAAAGGATTCGGTTTTTGAAACACCATCCCCATCCGCTTGCGCAATTGGATCACATCGACCGAAGGTGCAAAAATGGACTCGCCATTAAGAAGCATGTCCCCTTCGATGCGGACTGTCTCAATCAGATCATTCATTCGATTGACGCTGCGAAGCAACGTTGACTTGCCACACCCGCTAGGGCCAACCAGCGCAGTGACCATTCCTTTGACGATCGGCATGGTGATGTTGTACAAGGCTTGTTTGCGATTGTAGAACAAACTAAAGTCACGAATCGAAACGACAGGATCTCTTGAAAGAACTTCCTCGTGAATGACCGATTCAAACGTCTGACCATCGGCGATCGCTTTGAGTCTATTCATGGAATTTCTTTCTAGAACTGGCTGGTCTGAAACCGCTTACGCAGCCTGGCTCTAAGCCAAATCGCTGTTTGATTGAGCAACGTCACAATCGCAAGGAGCAAAAGCGTCGCGGTAAAGACCATCGGCTTGGCCGCCTCGCTATTTTGGCTCTGAAATCCCAACGAGTATATTTGGAACCCCAAATGCATGAAAGATCGAGAACCATGCAAGAATGGGAACTCGGTATCCAAAGGCAACTCGGTCGCAAGCGGGATCGCACCGACGAGCATCATCGGTGCTACCTCCCCGGCTCCTCTTGCCATCGCCAATATAAATCCTGTGATGATCCCCGGCCGGGCATAGGGTAGCACAATCCGATGGATCGTTTGCCACTTGCCCGCCCCACAGGCATAGGACCCCTCTCGGAGCGAATTGGGGACCGCCGATAACGCTTCCTCGGTTGCCACAATCACCACCGGCAATGTCAAAAGTGCCAGCGTTAATGCAGCCCAAAGAAGGCACCCTTTGCCAAATGTCGGTGTGGGCAATTGCGCTTGGTAGAACCCTTGAAAATGCGGTGAGCGTATCAACAACCAAGCGATCCCCATAAGAGTCGCCAACCAAAGCAAACCGCCAGCCCACCTCAGTGTCGATCGAAAACCAGAACGCCTCGCTTCTGCTTGACCAGAAAGGACCGATACAGCGAACGCAGCCAATCCAACAACACTCAGCACCGCTAATGCGGAAAACCAAACGGCACTTGGCCATGGCTCAAAACCCGCTTTGACTGGCCCTCCATCGATGTATCCACCAACGATATAGCAAAAAAAAGACAAACCAAAGACACCGTAAACGATGCTCGGAACCCCAGCCAAGTTGTTGATGCTGATCCGGATCGCGCTGAGCAACCAACCGCTCCTGGCGTACTCTCGCATGTAAAGGGCCGCCAAAACGCCAAAGGGCATTACTGCCATCGACATCAGGATGGTCATGACGACCGTTCCCCAAATCGCCGGAAAAAATCCACCCTCCATCCCAGCTTCCCGTGGCGCTCCGGTTAAAAACTCCCACCATCGACTGGCGTAGACTCCGAATCGACCTAACAAACCCAACCCATTGGGCTCAAAGAATCGAACCACATCGGCCAATAGAATCGAATGCTCCTGGAGACCGGAAATCACGCAGTTAGTTCCCTCTGCTCGACGCACCAAAATCCGGCGGAAGGGTTGTTCTGCAAATCCAATCTTGCACAGATATTGATCCTGGCCCATCGAACTGGCTCGGATCTGCGGGGCCTGCCCCCCAAATTCGACCCCCAGCAACTTGGCCAGCGCCTCTGGATCACTCAGCTTGCCATTGGACAACTCGGCCCAATCCAAGGGAATCGTCCCTAGCTCCTGGGCGATCGGCAGCTCCAGCAAAATACTCCGCTCCGACCGCTTCTGTTCCAGCTCTCCGATCCGCTGGTTGATGCCGATCATCATCTCTTCGGCTCGACGAGTACATTCGGCCAAATGCTCGACGGCGGCTTTGGCTCGTGGATCAAGACCATCGACTACACCGCTATCGATGGCACTTTGCAAGTCGATTTTCTGAGCCAACTCCACACGTCGAACCCCCAACCTCGCCTTGCTGATCCCTTGATCGGCTCGCTTGAGCTCGTCCTTGGCTTGAGCCAGCTGCTGATCGATCCTTGCCGTTTCGAGCATCCCAACTGATACTTCTTTAGCGAATTGTCCAGGCTCACAGTTGGTCCATGACAACGCTTTGGGGAATCCGTACAAGTTTCCCCATTCCCGGCGCTCGAGGGCCCATAGATCTGGATCCGACCATGGCTGGTCGTCGATTAACTCAGCGCCCGAGACGTAAGCAAAATGCTGGTTCGAAACATCGTAATTTCCAGTCCGCAGATAGAGTTTGCTGAGCCCATCGACCACCTCCTTGGAGTAGAGTTCCCCAGCGATTAGGCTGCCGTCGGTCCGTCCGTAAATCGAGTAATTCCTTGGCCAAAGAGTCGATAAACCTTGCCAAAGCACAAACGCCAAAAGGGACAGTATCATCAGGCAAGCGATCGCAAACATCCCACCTGAGAGCCATACCATCGGCTCACCTTGGGCAGCAAATTGGGTCTGAGAACTTCGCTTTGTGCTTGGACCGATCATAGCTGATAGGCCTTCTTTCGGAATCGCATCCGTACCCATTCGGCCAGCGTGTTAGCGACCAACGTGAAAAGAAACAGCAGCAGCGCTGCCAGGAACAACGTATGGTAATGGGTCGAGCCACGAGCCGCCTCGGGCAATTCCGTGGCCAATGTTGCCGACAAAGTCCGATAACCATTGAACGGATTCCAGTCCATCAGCGGAGTGTTTCCAGCGGCCATCAACACCACCATCGTCTCACCGATTGCGCGCCCAAAACCGATCATCAATGCGCTGAAAAGACCACTCATGGCCGTCGGTACCACGACGCGAATCGTTGTTTGCCAAACCGTTGCACCACAACCCAACGATGCGCTTCGCAGATGCTGTGGTACCGACTGCAATGCATCGTCTGCCAACGTATAAATCAAAGGTATAATTGCAAATCCCATGATCCCTCCGACCAACAGCGCATTGCGTTCTTGATAGGCACCCAAAAGCCCCTTGCGAGAATCGAACTCCAATGCCGTCCAAACTGCTGCCGTGGCACCAGACAGGCACACAACCGCCAGACTTGCCAGCAGAAACAAAACCAACTGCCACTGGACTTTTCCATGCAAACCGACCTGTTTGGAGAGCCAATCGAGCCACGGAACCATTGGCCCTGAAAACAACCAAACCACTCCCATCACCGATGGCAAGATCATCAACAAAAACCAACCGGGCCAGCTCGACAACTGCGGTTGGCTGAGCCACTGCTGCACGGTGGTCCCAAAGATCCATCGCTCCAAAGTTCCGGAAATCCAAGCTGCCAAGCCAATCGCAAGCGGCGGGATCAGAAACATCAAAGGCAAGCGATAATGGCGCAAAGGTATCGATCGACTCACCGGTATGAGCATCCAAAAATGCGCCGCAAGCAAGAACAGGAAAATGGTCATCGCTACCGACAACAGGATCCAAAACAAGGAATCTCGCATGATCGGTGCTAAAACCATCGCGCCGATAAATCCGAGCACTACACTCGGTACACTGGCCATAAGTTCAATCAAAGGCTTAAACCGACCGCGCCAAGATCGGCTCAGAAACTCGCTTCCAAAAATCGCTGCAAGGATCGCAATCGGACCGGCGATAAGCATCGAATAAAATGTGGCTTTGAGCGTTCCGAAGATCAACGGTACCAAACTGAACTTGGGCTCGCCCTGGGCACTCCCTGTGCTACTTTGCCAAACATAACCAGGGGCCGGATACCCCTCATACCATAGCGGTTGAAAGAAACTTGCGACCGATGCTTCAGGAAACTCGCTATCGAGTTGTATTCGGCGAACTCCCTTCGAACTGCAAACAACCAACTCCCGACCCGACTTCGAAAAACGCAACTGCTCGTCGGGTTCAAACTCCTGAGAGTCCAACTGTGCAATCAAGCGTTCTGAAGTCACATGCACAACCTTCAAACCACCCACCTTGTCGGCCACCGCCACCAATCGCTGCGTAGGGCTCGAAGCGATCGCTCGAATCGCTGCATTCGAACACGCAACCCTATGGATCGTTCTGAGCTCACGCCCCGAATCAGTCGTCGTCAGCGATACTGCTTCTATCTCTCCACTTTGGCTCCCAAGCATCCAAGTCGATCGACCCAAAAGGGGCTCGTTGGCAGAAAGTGAACTCAGTTGAGCCGTCAGGGATTTATAGCTCTCGGCCAGGCTCAAGGATTGGTTCTGGTCTGGACTCCATCGACTGACTCGGCCACTTGGATCGATGCTTTGAAAAGAATCTCCTAAACTGCTCATCATCAGACCATCGATGCTCCCGCTTCCAGGAGATCTCCAAATCTCAAACTTCTGCTTCCCCTTGCCACCGATCCCCCCTAGCTGACGCTCGTAGCGACCCATGGCCAACTCTCCCCGAGCCGAGCTAGCCCAAGCCCCATTCTGCGAGGATACCATCAACGAGCCTTCGGATTTAAATATCCAATCGAGATTGTCGACTGCATCGCGATGCACAGAAATCGGATCCATGTATTGGGCGCTCTGGAAACGAACCTTTCGGATCAACCCCTCAGACGTCGACCGATAAATCGTCTGATCTTGTAAAACAAAGGGCTCAGACGAAGATTCCAGGGATGCTACGAGCTCGGGTTCCAAAGTCGACTTCGACGCAAAACTCACGTCGATCGTCAAGAGTACTATCCGAACCGTCCCATCCTGCAAACCCAACAAAACCGAGGTTTGCTGATCGTCAACCTTTGCAACAGTCGCACGCACAGGATTGCTCGATGGACTATCGGCAGGCAAGATCCTCTGAAGATGCACTCCGTTGGACAGACAAAAAACATCCAAACTCTGATCAGGCCTGACCAACCAAATCAACTCAGAGTATTCGTCCATTCCAAACGCTAGTAAACCGACATCTGCGGCCGGCTCAACATCGGCTAACCCAAAAGAACGACCCTCGTTGAGCGAACTCTTTTGAAACAGAGGAAGTACATTTCCCAACAAGACCAGGACGACCAGCAGTACGACGATGATCGTCCCTATACCACCAATCGTGATGACAGCACGAGCAATCCGATCGGCCCAATAAACTCCAGCGCGCGAGCGACGGTCGCGTCGATAAACACGTTGGGTCGTACTCTCAGGTTGAACGCTTGATTCGGTAGAAATGATGCCCGCCAATTCGATAGCGATACGGGGAATTGCTTAAGGGTCGATCCCCAATGCCTGAAGCGCCTTGGCCGCAGTCGCCGCATCTACTGGGAACGAGCCTTCCTTGACCACCAACTCCTGTCCCTCTTTGCTGAATATAAACTTCATGAACTCTCGACGCACGGGATCTAATTTTGTACCCGGTTTGTGATTGATGGCCAAATAGAGATATCGCGCCAGTGGATAGTCTCCGCTGTAGGCATGTTCGGAAGTAGCTGGATATGC
>JAGWZB010000497.1 GCA_018969045.1 Planctomycetota bacterium
CTGAAGGATCTGAAACAGCGAGGATTGCTCGAAGACACGTTGGTGGTTTGGACGACTGAGTTTGGTCGGACTCCGTTCAACAATACTGCGGATGCCAAGGGGCGAGAGCATCATCCATGGGCGTTTAGTTCTTGGTTAGCAGGAGCGGGAGTCAAGCCCGGGATTGTGTATGGGTCCACCGATGAGCATGGATTGAGGGTGGCCGAAAATGGTGTCGATGTGCACGACTTTCATGCGACGATTTTGCATTTGATGGGATTCGATCATGAGCGATTGACCTTCAGGCACTCCGGGCGTGATTACCGGCTTACCGATGTGCATGGAAAACTGGTCAGCGGTGTGTTAGCTTAGGTCGCTTGGGAAAAGCGATTTAAGCAGTTTGGTCGAAGGATCGTATTCTTTGGTGAATGCCAGTTCGACGGCTGCCGTCAGGCTTTGTTTGGCCGAGATTTCTTCAACGATTCCAAGGTTTTGGCCATCGATGAAGGCTCTTAGTGGCCGTTTGCCACGGGTGTCTAAGCTTGTGAGGGTGATTCGACTTGTACCCGGTAGGTTCATCGGTTTCCAGAATCTGGGTTGGAAGATGTTCGAGCCAGCGAGGATCAAGGACTGAGAGTCTAGGGGGACCGGGACAGCACCCATGGCCCGCGCGTAGGCGGAGGATCCAGCGGCTGTGGCGATGAGCATGCCATCTCCGACAACTTTCTGCAGTTGAACTTCGCCGTTGACTCGGACTTGCAACCATGCCGCTTGGCCTTCGGCACGCTCGATCCATGTATCTCCGTAGGCAAGATGCATGGCGGTTTTGCCGTCGGGGTAGAGGACATCGACCCTGAGTAGTGGCAAGGATTGCGAGATCAGCTCGATGCCTTGAAGATCCGAGGGTAACGAGGCGTTCATCAAAAAGCCCAAGTGACCTGCGTTGAGTCCCACAAAGGGCAAGCGACGTCTCCAGTGTTCGCGGATGGCTTTAAGCATGGTGCCATCACCGCCGATCACGAGAATGAGATTTGGGGATTTGGATTGGTATTGTTGATAGGCTTGAGCTAGCTCAACGGCGCGAGGGTTACGTTCGTCATGAATGATGAATAGTTCAGGACGGAGTACTTCGAAGAACGCATCGCGACCGGCGGTGCCTGGTACAAATAACCGGTGCCGTTTGACATAGTCAGCCACATCGCGGTCGAGGAAATGATCGATTCGCTTGCCGTGAAATATTTCACCGCGTAGATCGGAGGGCGAAAGGCTTTTCGGGATATTGACTTTGATGTGGTTGGGGGGCAGTTCCTCCGATCCATCCATGGGGGTATCGATTAAGACGGCAAAGCGAGCTTCTTTCCAAAGACGGGGACCTTGTTCATAGGTTTCGATCGTCGCGGGTCGACCCGATCGGTTTTTTATCGCATCGCTCTGCGGAACAACCAACCAAACTTGCCCTTGGTCTTGGTATTTATAGGTCAGATCGATCAGTGGAGAGTTCGTACCATTGCTGATATCTTCGTAATTGACTTCGACGTTGGATAAGTCACGAAAGGCGAGGGAGACTAAAGCTGCACGGTGACGCGGCAAAGCGACTTCGTGTTCACCGCGATCTGCCCGTACGCCTCGTGGGTGCACGATCACTTTGTCGAAACCCTGACTTAGTAAAGCTTGGATTTGCTCGCATTGAAGAAGCGTTGGGGGGGAGAACGAATCACAAAAGACTGCGACTTTGCCTTTGGCAGCGACGTCTTTCTTCCTAGTAGGTCGTTGATAAAGTTGATGTTCTTGGATGTATCGAGCAAGATCGGCCGGAAGGTAGGACCAAGCTGCTGGATCCTTGTTTTCCAGGAGGCCCTGGATTTCGATTTGCGTGGAGGAGGGCAGGCTGGAGGGTTCGAGTTGGATCCAGCGATGAGGTGGATTTAGAAACCAGGCGTTCTCGGGAGCGGGCAGGGGGGGGTGTGAGTCAACGACCAAGATTGGAATCGCATCTTCGATACGTTCGGTATCGGTAGATCGGTGCATTTCATCGGCGACCGATCGATCCAGGATCATGCAAAATTCAATCCGATCGCGAAACGATGTTTCTCCGAGAATTCGCTTGACCAGATGGTAGCTATCGCCGCTGAATTCCATTTCCTGTTCGTAAGTAAATACATGAACGTGATCGAGGTTTTGGGAAGCCAGACGGCACATGGCCACTCGGTCTTGGTTGCTTACCGAGCCGCTGGGCGTAAGGCTTTGGAAGGTTGGCATGAGCCAAACTTCGTCGACGCAATCGAGTTTGAGGACCGTTTCGATCAGAGCTAGATGATGGTTGTGAAAAGGATCAAAATCGGCTCGTAGGAGTCCGACGCGTTGTTTCCGATTGAGTTTTTTATAGACTTCGACCCGTTGTTCGATGCGATCGAGCGTCTCGGAGACAACTTCCGATGGTTCCCAACCGCATTCGTTGCACAACTGCAGGGTGCTGGCCAAGAGCTCACCGAGTTCTATGCGAAGCAGTGCTAGGTCGCGATGTTTGGCCAATGCGTTGGCTTGTTTTTGGATATCCCGGGTTCGGTCTTCGAGGTTGGTGGAACCGAATGCGGACTGAAACAGGTGCTGGATGCGTTTTAAAATCGCTTGCATGTCGTGAGAATCGGCTCGTAAGTTCGCTGATGAGAGATTGGATTACAGATTATTTTAGCCGGGGAAAGCAAAACGGTGGGAATTCTAGGTGAGGAATCGCGGGGGTAACTGGCAATTCGA
>JAGWZB010000498.1 GCA_018969045.1 Planctomycetota bacterium
GAATGAGATCACCAAAGCCGAGGAAGTGCTTCAGAAATTACGAAAAGGACTTGGGCTGCGATCATCATTTACCTACGCATCGTTATCCGAGTTGGCTTTAGCGAAAAACCAAACGGAAGAAGCCATTGAGGTAATCGAAGATGGTCTAAGGGTATGTGAACCACCTTTGATCGATTTGCAATTGAGGTTGGCAAGTATTTACAACGATTCGGAGGATTCTGAAAAAGCACTCGATGCGCTTAAGCAAGCCGACGATACGCTGCGCCAAGACGCTCCTAAGCTCAACACAGCGCAGTACGCAGAGTTTTCGCGAGCCGTCAAGCAGCAGTGGCTAGAGTATTATGCCGGTCAGGGTAATTATGTAGCTATCAACGAGCAAATCGATGGCTTGCTTTCCACGACAGCTTCGAGCGATTCAACGACGGAACTAAAGATTCAGGCGTTTGCGGCCGACGCGTTTAGAAAGATTGGCTATTGGGATAAAGCGGCTAATGCTTATTTAAAAGCCTCAGCGTTAATGCCAAGAAATGATGAACTCAGGCGTGGAGCTGCCGAAAGTCTTGTGAAATGCAATCGTAGTGCCGATGCCGTTAGGCAGTATGAATTGATTCAGAGCAAGCAACCCAGTGATTGGATGCAGTTGGCGTTGCTTCAAATGCTTATGCAAACCACCGATTTGTCATTTGACGAGTCTAAATGGAAACCGATCCAGACGGCGATTGATCGGGCAAGAGAAACCTCGAAGGCCATCGACCGATCTGATACGAGTTTTCTTAATCTAGTCGATGTTCTTGAAGCCGATTTGGATGTTCGAAAGTCGAGTCCATCGACCAAGCCACAGAGGATTGCATACTGGAAGCCCAAGTTGATGCAGATGTGTGAATCCCATCCGGATCAGGAGTTTGTTCTAAAGAACGTGGCCACGTTGTTGGCTAGTTGGGGTGAGCTTCAGAGCGCCAAGGCAGCCAGAGCGGTATTGATCGAGCAAAATCCTAATAGTTTGGATGCTCATTTAGACCATGCCGATGAGTTGGCAAATTCCGGCAAGGTCGCTGAGGCCTTGGATTATTTGCTTGAGTTGTTGCCAAGCTTTCCTGCCAACTTGCGATTGAACCAGTACATCGTGGGTATTCTTCCGATCGACGATGATTTATCCAAGCGGGTCGAGAAGTTGGTAGATGCTTGCGGTAGCAATTTCTCAGCCTTGGGGGATCTTTGTGAGTATCTTTTGAGGATTCCTCAATACGCATCGGAGGTCAACGAGCAGGACAAAGCCAAATCAATGCCAAAGGTGGAGCGTTGGAATGCAGCGATGCAGGCAACAGAACTCAGCCTTCGGAAGCTTGAAGGTGAGCGAGGTCCGACTTGGAGATACACCAAAGCTCGCAGGTTGTTGATCAAATCGCTTTTTGACCAAAAGCCCGACTTCTCTAGCGTCACGGATCTGATAAGGCAGATCGAGGAAGTTCGTCCAGATTGGGCTTATTTGAATGTGCTTCGAGGTGCATTGAGCGAGCAGATGAAGGAGCCAGCTAAGGCGATTAAGGCTTATCAAACCGCAGTTAGTTTGTCTCTTGATGATATTCGAGTTTACGAAAGATTGATCGAACTGCTTTACCAAGAAGGAAGATTTGAGGAGGCCGAGAGTTACATTACCCGATTGGGGAATGTATCGAATCAGTCGAATCGAATCGCATCGGTTGCCCTGAGGCTCTCGGAGCGAAATCAGGCAAGCTCGTTGGATGTTGCACGTCGTGGAACCGAAGCTCGTCCTCTGGACCCTCAGGCTTGGATTTGGTATGCCAAAGTCCTTGAGATTTCTTCCCGGACATTGGATCCAAAGGATAGGCAATCTAGCATCGATGAGTCTGAGAAGCATCTCCTAAGGGCAAGGGAGTTGGATCCGGAGCGATGCGAAACGGTTCGAGCTATGTTTCAGCATTACGCTTCAACGCGCCAAGCTTCAAAGATTGAGCAATTGGCCGAGTCGATTGAGAGTGATTCGCGATTGGTACCTGATCACGAACGTTGGAACGTGCTTGGCGGTATCTATTTGTATTTGTCTAAAATGGATCTTGCCACCGAGAATTTTGACAAGTCGCTATCCTCGGGGGGAAATGTCGGCACCAATAGTTTGCTCAAGGCCGAGACGATGCTTCGGCAGGGCCGACTTGGTGATGCAATCGATTTTCTGACGGAAATGAACAAATCGAAACCAGAAATCAGCCAGCTTCGACAGACACTGGCAATGATGCTCTCGAATCGCAGCGCGCCAGAGGACTGGAATAAGATCGAGGAAGTGCTGACGGCGCCCCCCTTTGGAAATACAGTCGAAGACCGTTTATTGCATGCCCGGTTGCTGATGTCCAAAAGGTCCTACGCGGACTTGGAATTGGCTCGCGAGAAGTTGCAAGCGGTAGCTGGTGTTCGCAATGCCAGTTCGAATGAAGTTCTTTTCACACTCGGAACGATCAATCGCTATTTGCTGGATTTATCGAATCGAGATAGCATCAAAAATAACAGCACCCGTTTGTATGAGGACGCTGCTGATAACGCGTTGCAACAAGCGGCTTTGAGCATGCCGCCCAATGATACCTTTATCGCCGGTTATGGTAGTTATCTGATCGAACGCAAGCGGCTCGATGACGCATCCGCGATGGTCAATAAACTATTGGCTTGTTCCCCCAATTCTCGAGCGACCGCTTTGATTCAGGCTTTATGGAATCAAG
>JAGWZB010000065.1 GCA_018969045.1 Planctomycetota bacterium
ATGTACTCCCGGCGTGGGCTTTCCAGCGCCCTGTAGGCTCGCCTTTGCGTATCGTTCCTCATACGATCCGGCCAGTTGTTCAGGAGACTTGGGAAAAGCTCAGTGGAGGCGCAAGCCATCAGCCGAAGGTGGCGCCGTATGCATCATTAGGCGATAACATTCCGCTTGGCAAAGCGATGCACGGAATCGCCGTCGAGTGGAACGGGAATCTTATCGGCGGAAACTTAAAGTACGACACGCAGAGCAAAGGCTGGGGTCCGGCCGCGTCGGCATGGGAAGCGATGCGGGAGCGTGTGCGTCCAGAGACCAAAGATGAGTATGGAGTGAATGATCTTGGGAATTGGGGCAAGTTTGGGGCTGGTCCAACCAGTGCCGAACCTGCCGACGCCAAAGATTGTTTGGTGCGATGCTACAAGATCGAGATGTTTGAAGCGTTGTTAAAAGTAGCACCTGCTTTTCCTCCCACGATGTTTTACACCTACCAAGGGACGGTTCCTGGGCCCATGTTTCGTTTCCGGCATGGGATGCCGGTTGTAGTGCGATTCCAGAACAAACTTCAGACAGAAGTATCGATCCACCATCACGGTGGGCATAATCCAACGCATGCCGACGGATTCCCGAGTTTCTATGTGCTTCAGGGTGAAGCCAGAGACTACATGTATCCCAACATTCTGCCACTGAGGATCAACAAGGAAGGATTGTCGGAACTTGATTTTGGCGAAGGCCAATCAACCACTTGGTACCACGACCATGGACTCGATGCGACGGCGTTCAATGTGATGCGAGGATTGTCGGGTTTTGCTCTTTGGTTTGACGAAGTTGAACTGAGTCTGATTCGCAAAGGGGTTCTCCCTGGATTGGGCGAGATCTCTGCGTTGGACCCTGAAATTGAAAGTGAAAGCGTTTTACTCGAAAAAGCTTGGAATGCATTCAAAGCCAAGAATCCCTCAGGGTATTTGGCCAAGCGGCACGAGTTAGCCATGGTCGCTAGGAAAATTGAGCTTGAGAATGTCGGTAAGCCACCGGAACAGATGGCCAAAGTTCCGGTGGATCCAGAGGAAAAACCGGGTATCGATTTCACTCGGTTCTATCGCGAGCTAGAAACACCCTATTTCAATCCATACGATCTCCCTTTGGTCCTTCAAGACCGAGTCATTGATCCTCAAACTGGCCAGATTCTCTACGACAGCGATGGGCACAACGGTTACATCGGCAATACCCAGTTGATAAGCGGTGTGCCATGGCCTGTGATTGAGGTCAAGCGACGCAAATACCGATTGCGACTGCTCGACGGATCTAATTCCAGGATCTATCGTTTGCGATTTTTGGATTCCGATACCTTGGGATTGCATCCCACGGGTAGACCCGATGGATCGATTGAGCCGAATCGCATTCCCGAGCAACGGCTCGAGGGAGACTCGATGGAGTTCTACAGGATCGGCAAAGACAGTTGGTTATGGCCGACTCCTCAGAAGAGAAAATCCTTGCTATTGAACATGGCCAACCGGGCGGATTTGGTTGTCGATTTCAAGGCGTGGTACGAAATTGCGAAACGTGCAGGACGGCTAACTGCCGAGGGGAATGCCGAGTTCTACATGGTCAATACCATGCCCCAGTTCGATGGTCGTGGTCCTAAAGGGAAGCTGGCCGAGGATGCCGGTGATCCCAATGTGTTTCCACTTCCTTTTGAACTGGACCCACAGAATCCTGTGGTGCAACAAATGGCCGCAAACGGTGTAATTCCTCCAGCATTCTTTGGGGATGGCCCAGTGGCTAGATTGCGAGAACTCGATCAACCCATCGCGTTGGTCAAATTCGTGATCACTCCCGATGTAGGCGAAGGACCAGATGCCACCATCGATGAAAAGACGATTTTGCGTCCTAGGCATGCCATCGAGGACCAGGACGTCATGGCCGTCCGAGAATTCGTTTTCGAGCGGGGCAAGGGTGCTTGGATGATCAATAGCCGCTTCTATGACCCAACGATTAGCAATGCCAGCACTGTTGTTGGAATCAAGGGGCAGAACTTTCAAGTGCCCTCGGGGCAACCGAGCGACCAACCACAGATTAAGCCTTCGTTATCCTACGCAGAGGAGTGGATTCTGAGGAATGGTGGGGGAGGTTGGTGGCACCCGATCCATATACACCTCGAAGGGCACCAACTCATCGGTTATGAGAAGGACTTTGAAGCAGATGGTCTGGTGGGTGCCGACGGGATACTGGGTGCTCAGGCTCAGGCGCAAATGGCAGGACTACCATCCTGGAACCAACTCGTAGGGACTTATGGTTTCGACCGATGGATCGTCGCTAGCCCCAATGCGAATCCGACATTAATCGACCTCCGAGACACGCTCCAGGGAATCCGTAATCTTTCTGAGTTGATCGCAAAACAAGATGCTTTCAAGCTTTGGATGGAGTCCTCTGCCATTGCCATGACCCCAGATCAGAAGGCCTTTTTGGATACAAAATGGAGCGTCCAAAGGCATCCAGAAGTCCTTCGTTGGTTTGATTCCTTCTCAGAAGAGAGCCAAGCACGGATGGGCCGCTGGTCCTTGGAACAGTTTTACGTGGATGAACTAACAAAGGATCCCAAGTTCCGAATCCTGCTGGATCGACCAGGCAGCGGAGCCGCCTTGTTCGATATCATCACAGCGAAATTTGCAAATCGAACCATCGGACTCCCTGCGGCAGCCAAAGCCGTCCTCGATGGTTTAGGAAAGCTCAAGTTGCAATGGGCTGGTGATATTGTGGGCAATCACGATACTCAAGCCTTGGGTCCCAATACCGTGGCTCGCATTCGGATGCGATTTAGGACATGGAGTGGGCCATTGGTCTTCCATTGTCACAACGTGGAACATGAAGACATGCGGATGATGGTGAATTTTGAACCTACCATGAGTGGACGTGTGGATGAGTTGAATCAGCATGATCCGAATGTCTATCCTGCTCAGAGAACGCACGGACAAGATGTAACGGATTTGCTGACCAACCCCAGCGCAATCGGCGAGATGCCTTGGGAAGCCATCGACGGGTTCCCAAGCTACCGCTGGGAGGAAAAACCGGTTCCAGGTACCGACGTAAATAAGGCAAGAGATCCACTTATTCCGGCTCGTCGCCCCAGTAAAACCGATAAGCCATAACTCAACACACTCCCGATCGATTCGTCTTTCGAGGGGAGTCTCTAGCCTACCGACAATCCTAGCCTCAAACGGGGTTTTTATATGACAAAACCATTTTACTGGAATAGCGGCGATCCGAATGCGACGATCAAGCCCAAGAGATCGGATCTTTTTGCGAACGTCGAAGTGACCAACCAATTCGGAAGTACTTTTCGGTTCCGCGAGGACTTGGTTCGTGGCAAAGCGGTGGTCATCAATACGATGTACACCGTGTGTCGTGGAAGCTGCCCGGGAACAAGCGAAACGATCGCTCGATTGCGTCAGCCTTTGAGCAAGTTGCTGGGAAAACGAGTGACGATACTTTCGTTATCGATCGATCCAGCGGTCGATACTCCCCGGGCGTTATTGGACTATGCCGACAATTACGGGGCGGGCCAAGCCGCAGACTCGAAAACTTGCGACTGGTACTTTTTGAGCGCCAGTGTCCCAGATACCGAGACCTTGCGACGCAGCCTTGGGTTCTATGATCTGGATGCAAAGGTTGACCAGGACATCTCGCGTCACGCATCATTTCTTCTATTTGGAAACGACAATCAAGACCGCTGGTCAACATCTCCTACGAACATTCGCGATGGATTGATTTTTGAACCACTCCGACGAATCCTAGGCACCAGTGTGCATGAACGATTCGGGCTTCCACATCCAGCAAACCAACTTGGCAAACAATCATGAATAAGCGTGTAAGTACTTTCAAAATCCGTCCGCTTGGCTGGATTCTTAGCAGTCTGGTTGGGTATCTGAGTGTTTGTTCTCAGGCTCTGCTGGGCCAATATCAATTTCCCGAACCCAATCAGGCCAAATCGGGGCCATTGGCTGCTCGTGAGGTCGAGGAGTCGGCGCATTTGGTTGGACACGAGACCCCATTGATCCTCAAGCGAATTGAAGACGCGCTTCAGGAATGGGATCCTCGTTTTTTGGATAGTCCGTATATCAAGCGAATCTACACCGACGAAGGCAAACGCTTTGCCCTTCGTCGTCCAGATCTGGCTGAGTTTGTCACCGATGTGGATGAAGCTGTCGCGCTTGGGAAAGCGCTCTTTTGGGACATGCAGCTTGGGAGCGATTACGGTCGCACTTCAGCCGACGGAAAAACCTTAGGGACGGCTTGCGCTTCGTGCCACTACCGATTCGGTGCCGACGCCAGAGATAAAAACACCTTCGCTATCGCTTACCAAGCGTGGGACAAGTTTGTCATCGGACGAGATATTCCTCCTGCGAAAGATGAAGAGGGTCCAGCCGATCCGTTCACTCAGCGTCAATTGCCATTTACTCCCGATGGTGAGAATGCCATTGAAGCCAAACGGTTCAACAAGTGGGGACTAGGTCTGTTGCAACATGAGCTTGTGGGGTCTCAAGGGATCCAAAAGCGTTTGTTCACTGGATTTGGTGACCAAGGAGTCGAGTCCTATCAACCGATCGGACGCCCTGCTTGGGGATACTTGGCTCACAACATGTTTGGAGAAGGCGAAAAGGCGACTCGGCAAGTCACGCGTCGCAATTCCCCATCGGTTATTAACTCAGTTTTCAACGACCGTCAGTTCCACGATGGCAGGGCGGAATCCACGTTCAATGGTTTTTCCATCTTCGGAGATTTTGACAAGCGTATTATTTTGAAGAAAGCGATGCTCGATCCGGATGGAAAGCTTCTTTCTTACCATCCTGTTTCGGTCGCATTGGTCAATGCATCGTTGGCCTCCCAAGCCGTCGGGCCGGTGGTCAACGATGTAGAAATGTCCTATACCGGACGCACGTTCCACGACATCGCTATGCGATTGCTATGCGCACAACCTCTTGCTTCCCAAGTTACCGATACGACCGATAGTTTGCTGCGCCGCTACGTTCGCCAAGAGATTATTCAAAAGCCGGACGAAGCTGCCTGCTGCACGACCATGCCAGGACTCTATGACCCGAGCCGACCGGGCACCCCTTTGACTTACCGAGATTGGATCAAAAAGGCATTCCGTAAGGAGTGGTGGGAAAACTCACGCCCCTTGACTCAAGAGCCATCCTTGGTCAGCCGTTTGGAGAATGCGAAAACGCATTTTCGAAAGGTTCTTGCGACAGTTCCGTTCAAGGAGCAAGAGCTCTTGGTCATCAAGCAAATGATCGAGAACCAGGATTTAAGATACCCCGCTGAGCGAATACTCCTTGAGTTGGAGACATTCACTAAAAATCAACCGGAGTCGATCGAAGCGAAGTCCAAAGAGTTTATCGAACTGTTGCATGCCGCCCAGGAGTGGGCTGGTATCGAGGGAGAAATCTTGCCCCTTCGCACGGCGGTCTACGATCTGGACGAACTCAGGCACCACCGGCTGAATCTCGACGAGCAACTAGCATCCAGGCCAATATGTGGCCAAGAGGGTGGGATGCTTCCTCAGGATGATTTGATGGTGAACAATTTCAGCCTTTACTTTGGAATCGCGGTCATGCTGTATGAATCGACGCTGATCTCCAACGAATCTCCTTTCGATCAAATGCTTCGAGGAAATCCCGCTGGTGTCGAAGATGTCTGGCAACAGAGCGCTGCGAATTCAGGGGTGATTCGGTTCGAACCCCAACCCGGGACCGATCGCCCGAAGGTGGTTCCAGAAGAGCCCAACTCCGATGAAGTGGTCCGTAAGGTAAAACTCGATAAGTTCCCGACCCTCAATGCTCCTCCTGTCCTTGATGCGACAGGGATGTTTCAACGCGGGCTCAGAGTCTTCGTTCGCAATTGTGCCGAGTGCCATGAGCCGCCATTCTTTACCAGCGCAACGAACCTGGAACTAGCACCCGAGCTTCCCGACCCCATCGCGAAAATCCACTCCTACACGCTGGTCCGAAACGCCTTCGCCGATGCTTTCAAAGAGCGCATGATTGTCAATGGAGTACCACCTGGAGTAGGAGTTAACGACGCGGTTCGACCCTTGCTTGGCAATCGAAGATTCTTCTTTGACCAAGAGCGCATTCCCGAGATCGAAGCCTTGGTGGGGCCTCTGATGATCGAGCTTATGGGAATCCCGATCAAGCGTCCAACAGCGATTGTACCTGTGACAGTCTTGCCCGGAGCAGGATTACCAGATCGAGATCCGATGATCACTTGGCTGGGAACGCGACCACCACTAGAGTTTGCACCGAGTCCCCAACCAGGGCAAGATCCGGTCGATCCTTATGCTTTCTATGATTTGGGATATTACAATTTGGGGGTCTCGGAACCTCGATACGACTGGGGTGTGTGGGCCTATTCGGGCTCTGAAGACTCGATCTCGATTGCACAAGTTCAGCAAACCCTGGAAACAACCCCCAAGGAGACTTTGCAGGCGGCGGGGCTTTCGCCCGAGACCATCGAATCATTGAATCAGCTGATTTCTGATCAGAAGGACGCTCAATCGGATCAGGAAAAAGCCCCCGGAGCCACGTCGCTTCCTAGCCTAGGGACCGCCTACCGCATGCCGAAACTTAAACGGGGCAGGGATACGGCTGTCATTGACCAAGAGAAGAACAAGGAGATACTTCAGACGATTGCGGCGGCTCCTGCGAACATTCGAGCCAACGCTCAGGATCTGTTGCAATACCTAACCACTCGCGGTGTCGACCATAGCGCAAATCGAGCCTTCTTGGACTACGCCCGATTCGGTAACCGAAAAGACATTCATTTCTTTAAGAGGGCGCGCCGGATGGTCATGAGCGAGGAAACTTGGGGGCATCGTAAGCCGTTCATCTCAGACAATGAGCTGATGGGTTGGGGCTCTTTCAAAACACCATCGCTTCGCAACATCGCATTGACCGAGCCTTACATGCACAACGGGCGTTTCGTATCGCTTAGGCAAGTCCTGGATTTCTACAGTTTCGATAATCCTGATTTGATTCCGGCGGATCAGATTTACAATCCCGATCTGCATCCGGACATGGGGCGATTGCCGCTAAACGATGACGGGGTGATCGCAGGAGGCGATGGAGGCAAGATCAATCTGGTGCAAATCCAAGACGCCGAGTCGCTGCTGTTCTTCCTGCTGTGCTTGACCGACCCAAGAGTGCAGTACGAAAGAGCACCGTTTGATCACCCGTCGATCACAGTTGTCAATGGATTCAGCAACGCGAACCCCGAATCGGAATTCGCCTTCGAAGTCTCGGCGGTGGGAGCATCCGGACATCAAGATCGCCCGGCTCAGTTCCCAAGCTCAAAATGAGTGATGGGACACACGGCAGGCCGATTCCGCAGTGCCAAGCAACCGCAAGCAGGTAGCTTACAAGCGGAAATGGGAGGGCCAGTAGATAGGTGGCTCTGCGTCGATATTCAACCGATCTTTGGTCGTCGGGTGATCGAATTCCAACCGACCACAATGAAGCGCGATGCCTTGCGGGAAATTGTCAACAGACCCGTAAATCCGATCTCCCAAAATGGGATTGCCCATCGCAGCTAGCTGACAGCGGATCTGATGTTTACGGCCCGTAATAAGACGAACCTTCAGCAAAGAACAGCCTTGAGAGCAACTGAGTACTTGATACTCGAGGATCGCTAGTTGACCTTCCGGATGATCTGCTTGGCATACCCGAGTGATCGTATCGCTTGGCCGGCGTAAGAGGGTTTGCTCAAGCCTACCTGAGACCGAAAGCGGATTGCCCGAGACGATGGCCCTGTACTCTTTGTCCACCGCTTGGTTTCGAAACTGCTCAGAGAGTCTTGCGGCGCACTTGCTGGTCCTAGCAAAAGGTACCGCACCGGTCACGGGTGAATCAAGCCTACTGACGACTCCCAAATAGACATTGCCCGGCTTATGATATTTACTCTTGATATACATTCGAGCCGACTCAAGCAGACTTCTTTGATCGGTCGATGCACCCTGGACAATCCAGTCGGCCGGCTTGTTCAAAACCAGCAGATGATTGTCTTCGTATAGGATTTGCGAGGCGTGCACGCTGGATATCGATCTGTTTCTAGGGTGACATCTGTCTGTCAGGTCTCATGAAAGAGCTTAAGCTTGAGCTCAAGCTTACGATTCCTGACAACCTGACGGATGATCTATTCTAAACCAAAGTTCTTCCACACAAAGGCCAGTGTATCGGCTGCAGTATCGATCAGTTTGGATACCGGAGTTCCCGCACCATGGCCCGCACTGGTTTCGATCCGTATCAATGTGGGCCGAGTTCCGCTTTGGCAACTCTGCAACCTCGCAGCGAACTTGTAAGAATGACCGGGGACGACTCGATCATCATGGTCCCCGGTAGCGATCGTCATCGCTGGGTCTTGAGCCAGCGCAAGTATCGATTGGTGCAAGTTCAGGAGAAAGAGTGACGCGTAAATACCGAGCGTAAGTGATTGATTGCGAATCATTTCAAGTGCTTTGATGGGATGTAAGTTGGATTGCCAGCGATATGCCCTCTTGGAATCGGCCAGTTTGTCCGCAAGGGAAAACATTGTACCCGATTGTTTGGGGCGAGTTTTTAAAGATCGGACATCTGTGCGCCGTGCCGCTTTTAATAAGTCACCGGAATTCCACAGCAACCCGGATGTGCTAAGATATCGCGCACAAAGGACCCATTGGCTTTGAGGACTTTCTTCGAAGACTATTTGGAGTTCGAGTACCGCGATGCTGGGTACGAGAACCTTGAGCATTTCCTAAAATCAATTTCCAAGAGCCTACTTTTCTCCCTCGTACTGATACTATGTTATGGGCATCTCCATCGATCCAATCCAGTTGCTCCAAGACTTAGTTCGCATCAACAGCGTCAATGCGTTTTATCCCGAGGGACCCGGCGAAGCGGCGGTGGCGGACTTCGTCGAAGCCTTCTGGAAATCGCACGGTATCAAGATCTGGCGGCAGTCGGTTCTCCCGGGTAGAGATAACGTGATTGCCGAATTGCCGGGAATCTCTGTTGAGAGAAGACTTTTATTGGAAGCCCATACCGACACCGTTTCGGTATCTGGGATGACGATCCCACCCTTTGAGCCCACGATCCGAGATGGAAAGCTTTTCGGCAGAGGTTCCTGCGATACCAAAGCGGGACTGGCCTGCATGATGGCCGCTGTCGCTTGGGCCAAACAGCAGGGAATTCAACCCAAGAGCTCCATTTGGATGGCCAGTGTGATCGATGAAGAGTTCTCTTGCAAAGGTGTCCTTGCCTTATGCGAAACGCTTCGGGCATCTGCAGCCATCGTCGCCGAACCAACCGAACTTAAGACGGTGATTGCAAGCAAAGGGGTTCTCCGCTGGCGAATTACAGCCAAAGGCAAACAGGCTCATAGTTCGAAAGTCCATCTGGGTGTAAACGCTATCGAGCACATGGCTCACTTGATCGCTGCGTTGGAAAACTACCATCGGTCGCTTGCCTCGATAACACACCCTTTGCTAGGCTGCGCCACCGGAAACATCGGCTTGATCGAAGGAGGCGTGCAAGTCAATTTTGTCCCGGACCATTGTTCGATACAAATCGATCGCCGATTGCTTCCTCAGGAAAAGGTAGATCAGGTTTTGGCTGGTTACCAGCGAGTTTTGGATGAAGTTGCGTCGAGGGTACCGAATTCCAACTTTCAGATGGAAACGCCGATGCTTTACGATGCTGGTTTGGAAACACCGTCCGATGCATCGATTGCACAACTCTCGTGCTCTGTGCTTCAAGAAATGGGGTATGATGATCGGGTCGAGGGGGTCGCTTATGGATCCGACGGAACCCACATACGGGCTTTGGGAATCGAAACGATCATCTTCGGACCAGGCAGCATCGACCAAGCTCACACCGAGTGCGAGTTTGTGGATGTGTGTCAAGTTCAAGCAGCCTACGAGTACTACAAGCGAATGATTCAGGAGTTTTAACGATGAGCCAGCAAGACAACCATTTGAGTCGGCGTCGCTTGCTTTCCACTAGCGGGGCTTTTGCTCTGAGCGCTATCGCAGCACCAAACTTAGATTGCCCTCAGGCAAAGGCCCTGGAGCCACAGCAGTCGCAATCTGGATTTATCGATGCGCATGTCCATGTTTGGCCAAAGTTTACAACGGATTATCCACTGGATTCGAAATACACCCAAGCGGATATGGTTCCAGAGTCATTCACTCCCGAAACGATCCTCAAGCTTTGCGAGCAGGAGTTCGTCCGAAGGGTTCTGCTCATTCAGATGAGCTTCTTCGGCTTTGACAACAGTTACATGCTCGATTGCATCCAGAAGCGCCCTAAGCAGTTCCGAGGAGTTGCAATCATCGACCATGATGCTCCAAACGTTGCTGAAACGATGACCGAGTTGAAGGATCGCGGAGTTCGAGGCTTTCGTCTTTATGCCAACGCGGCCAACGCGGCGACTTGGGACTCAAACCCCGGCATCGATACCATGTTCCAGACGGCGGCAAAAACAAGGCAAGCGATCTGTTTGTTGGCCGACCCGGAAGTGCTTCCAACCATCGATGCTATGGCGACCAAGTACCCAAGCACCAGGATCGTCATCGACCATTTTTCTCGGATTGGAATGCGAGGGCCCGTGGACCCAAAAGAACTCGACCAACTGTGCGGGTTAGCTCGGCATCGTAAGGTCTTTGTCAAGACATCGGCCTTCTATGCGCTGGGGGCCAAGAAAGCACCTTACTTGGATCTATTGCCATTGATCAAGCGATTGCGTGATGCGTTCAGTGCCAATCGACTCATGTGGGGAAGCGATTGCCCGTATCAGGTTCAAGGCGAACACTCCTACAAAGCGTCGCTTGCGCTGATCGCAACCCAAGCCAATTTTTTGAGCGAGATCGAGATCAAGGCGATCTTGGGTAGGACCGCAGACGAACTGTTCTTTCAGGACTAATCTTTCAGGATTAATCCAGCGGCGAGGCAACACGAACTAGCCGCTAAATTTTGGTGAAGACATTTTTAGCCAAAGTTCCAGTGCTGTCGGAAAAAGCCGCTTGCTCGATCTTCATCGAATGCAAAATACTCAAGTAGAGGTTGCTCATTCGATTCTCCCCCTCGCGCCAATACTTGCCATGCTCGAGTCCCATGTTTCGGCCGCCTGCAATGAGGGTGGGTAAGTTTTTTGGCCAGTGAGTTGTGCTGGCTCCGCTTCCAAAGAGCACAATCGTATTGTCAAAAACGCTTCCCTGGTGATCTTGGTAATTGGTCAAGCGGCCGATGAAGTGCGCGATTTGCTCACTGAGGAAACGATCGTACTTGGCAAACTGCAGTTGCCCATCTTTGTCTCCCGCATGGGAGAGGTTGTGGTGGGTTCTGCTGAGCCCTAGCTTAAGCGGGAATGTATCGCTGATTCCCATCCCATCCTCGCGGTTGAGCATGAACGCCACCGAGCGAGTGATGTCGGCATCGAAAGCCAAAGCGATCAGATCAAACATATTGCGATAGTATTCGGCAGGTTCACCTTCGGGGCTCGCATCGAGATTCAAACCGCTGTAGTCCTGCCGCTTGATCGGAATATCAATCCATTTTTCCGATGCGATCAGCCTGGATTCGATCTCGTTGAGGGAGGCTAAATATTGGTCCATTCGGTTGCGGTCCGACTGCCCGAGCTGTTTGTTGAAGGAGTTTGCGCTTTCGAGGACCGCATCGACAAGTTTCATCCTTGATTTGAGGCGTTGTCTCTGGCTCTCGAGCGAGGTACGATCGGCACGGAAGAGTCGATCGAAAACGCGGCGTGGATGGCTTTCGGCCGGAACGGGTCTGCCTTGGATATCGTAAGAGATCGTACCGGTTCGGGAGAGAAACCCTACTCCCGCATCGATCGAAAGGACAAGCGATGGCTGCCGGCAGTGCTGCTTGGTGTGCTGCGCAATGACTTGATCAAGGCCTACCGAGTTAAACGTCCCGGGCTTGGGGTTATGAAGCGGTGCACCGGTCAGCCACATGTCTGAGCAGACATGCGGGTCGGCTTTGGTACCGTTTTCATGGTACAGACCACCAAAGAAACTGATTTGATCTTGAAACGGTTTGAGCGGTTCTGTGGATTTTCCCAACTCAAACCGACCTTCGACCTCCTTGGTCGGGAACCAACTCCACTGGTCAATCCCATGCTCAGGTTTGGGCAGCGACATGCCATTGGCAGTGTACAATGCGCAAAAGCGTCGAGGTGTGCTTTCGACGATCTGCTTTCCCATCGCTTCAAGAACCGGTAAGGCTAGAGCTGTGCCAGCCAACCCTTGAAGTACGGCTCTTCGGTCTAATTTCATCGACAGTGCCATGTCCAACCCTTTGATCCGCGAAACGGGGAAGCGGTACAAAAATCTACATTGTTCCAAGTCTTATTTTTTATCGAACAGATCGCTGTGAATAATCCAGCGAACCATGTCGCCAACCCGATAACCGGATGGTTCAAGCTGCTTGATGTTGTCGCGAATCCATTGGGTTTCATTGTAAGTCAGAGCGCGGCCCGATGCATAGATCGCTAAATGTTTTGCGAGGCTAAATGCTACCTGATGCAATTGATTCTCAGCAAGATACTCTCGAAACTCATGGAAATCCTTGATTTCCTGTCCGCTTGCTAGTTTCGTGGCGCTGTCAACGTTATCGCGTCGCCGGAGTCCAGAAGCATCAAATGCCTCGAAGGGTAGCCCCCAGGGATCGATCCCAGCGTGGCATTGGGCGCACCCTCGGACGTCTCGGTGGCGTTGCAGTTTTTCACGCAAGGACAGTTGCGTGAGATCTTCTAGTTTCGGGACATTCGGAGGCGGGTCGTCAGGCGGTTGTGCAATGATTTTGCGCGCAAACCACGCTCCCCGTTTGACAGGATTTGCTTCCCTGCCATCGGACAGTCCGCTTAATGGTGCTGCTTGAGTGAGCAATCCACCTAGATCTGGACTCTGATGCTCAATGGGTACAAAGTCGAATCCACTCTCGGAGCGATTGCCCAGTCCGTAGTAGCTGGCGACCACTTCGTTGGCCACAATGTACTTCGATGCGATCAGATCGCATGCAGGGGCGTTTGAGGAAAGCATGAACTTGAAGAATTCGACCGGTTCTTGCCTAAGCTGTTTTCGAGCATCGCGAGTCAAATGAGGAAAGCGTTTCGCGTCGACTTCGACAACATCGAATTTGTCCAGGCTGAGCCATTCGGAAACGAACCGCTCGATAAAGTATTCGGATCGAGGGTCTTGCACGAGTCGATCGATTTGACTGTCTAGCTGATTGCGCAATTCACCATTTCCGGCAAGCGTTAAAAGCTGCTCATCCGGTGGCCCGTTCCACAAAAAATAGGATAGCTTGGAAGCCAGTTCCCATGAATCCAACGCTTCTGACTGTGGGCCTTGGCTGGTCTCGGTCAAGTAAAGAAACTGGGGGGAAGTCAAAATCACGAGAATTGTTTCTCGAACGCTTGTTTCCCACGTGTTGCCAGCTTCAAGTTCCGAGTCAAAAACGCTGGTGATCTCTTTCATTTCTGAATCGCTAAGGGGCCGGCGAAACGCGCGTCTTGCGAAATCTTTCAAGATGCGAATTGCGTACTGTTTGTCGCTTTCGGTATCGTTACGATCAAGGTACACCGACCGATGGGATTCAGGCGGCCAAGTATCGTAATAGGGACCTTCGAACTCAACGCTGTGGATCAAAAGCCTGGGGGTTTCTCTTCCATCGGTGAACTCATGGCGTACTCCGATTTCGCGGATACCCGCTAGATAGTTCACGTTATCAGGCTCCACTTCGGGGGCTGGAAAGTTTGCGATGTCCCCTTCGAAAATGTAGACCTCAGGATCATTGCCTTTGACGATCTGCGTCGCCCCGACTTGGGTGAGCGTGCTGCCACAGTCACGGCGCAATCCGATGTGCACACCAAGTTTGGGATTCGTCGCTTGGAATCGCACGAAGCTATCGATTGGGTTGTCGGGTTGATCGTCCATTCTATGGAATTCGATGCGATCCAAGGCAACGGGACTGTCGTAGTTGACTTCGATATTCCAGACACCTTCGGTTAGTCGTGCAAGGCAAAAGGATGGTTCGTTGAGTTGTCCTGTGACTTGGCGATCATCGGATGAAGGAGATGCAGGGTTGGTCAAACGCAATCGGAGTTCCCGATTGCTGCTTGCGGGCAATTCGGGGGCTTTGGCCAAGTCTTTGCCGGGTTCTACCAGCGCCTGGATTTCAGCGGGATCTAAAGCGCGCTTGTAGATCCGCACATCATCGATCTGACCATGGAAGCCTTGAGCGTTCTGGATTCTGCCGATGTGCAAGCGTGCCTTTGGATTGGTTAGATCCGCGTCTTGGATCGTACCGGAGGCTACGCGGTAACCGTTGACGAACAGTTCGGTGAGTTGTTGGCCTCGTCGAACCACAGCGCAAACGTGTTGCCATTGGTTTTTGCGGAGCACTCCCGGAGGAGATTGCACCGTGCCATTGTGCTGCCGATTGGCATCTGCGGTCTCGATTCTGAGGATTCCGTTTTGGTCAGGCATATCGAACAGCCAACCGTGGGTGTATCCATAACCGCCCAAGCACACGATGCCCGCCTGGGTAAGTTTCTCCGGATGGATCCAGGCCGCGACCGTGAATTCGCCGGTACCCACTGCCACTTCGCTTTGCGGGGACTGGACCAATGCGCTTGGTTCGCCGGAAACCGACAAGGCTTGGCCAAACGGTGAAGGCACCCACTTGGCCTGCCCCTGTAGTTCCAACGAGTTTTCCAGAGGGTTACTATTTGCCGTCGGTTCCATAGGCCAGAAACCCACGAGCCCTGAGTCGAGTTTAGAAGCATCGGCAACGAGCGATTGCGCCTGAGGCTGCTGGATATGGAATTGGATCAAGTAGACGCCATCGTCTGGGATCGTTACCGAGTGTGACTTGGATCCATCTAGCGTGGTCTTCCAACTCAACGTTGCGCTGGCGGGATTACGGAGTTTCCAGTTGGAATTTGTTGCATCCAATAAAAACAAGTCGTTGGCTTTCGAAGCCTTGACACGAACTTGGAATCGTCCGCGATGGGGTAGTTCTCGCAGCGACAGTTTGAAGTTGGCTTGAGGTCCATAGGTGCTCGATTCACCGAAGATCTCGGGACTTGGAATGGCGGGTCGAAGTGCTAAGCCACTGGGTAGAATCTCGTAAGCCTTGCCTTTCGGGTACCCTTCATTGCCTCGCATGCAAGCGAACACCGCGTGCTCGATTCCTTCGAAATCTCGCCAACCTCGCACCGTGTCATTCCCTTGGTAGCCTTCGATGAACCGGAATTTTCGCTGCATACGAAACGGTTCAAACGGAAAATCTTTCGTTGGATCGGGTTCTGTGACGATAAAGTCTGAGTTGGCCAATAGGTGATTGTTAGCGCCAAGAATAAGAGATTCCTTGGATGGATTTGGGTGGATCGATCTGCCAAGCTCCATTCGGAAGTGCTGTATTTTTGGAGGGGTATCTGGATGAACCAGTGCGTTATCGAGGGCTTCTTCTGCGATTTTAAAGTAGGCCTCCAACTGCATGGGGTTCATCACCAGCGACGCGGATTGGTTCGTAAATCCATCTTTAGAAACAGCATCCGGTGGTAAAGTATCGGTCAGCTTGCGCTGGATTTTCAGAAGGTCCTTGAGGGTCTGATCGTACTGTCCGACTGTCAGTCGTCTCATCGAGCCGTTGCGAGCCGTAGGACGCGACCTTGCTTGGTGAAGCGATCGGGCCAGCCAGTCGCGGAAAACCGCGCGCTGAGCGTCGGTCGGCTGTGGCTCATCCTCAGGTGGCATTTTTCCCGACAGGACTTGATGCTCGATGGCTTCCCAAAGCCGCAATGACTCTTCGGGGAGCGAATCGTCCAAATGATCCACTCGGATCCCTGATTCGCGGGTTTCTTCGTTGTGGCAGCTTGAGCAGTATTTTTGGATCAAGGGAGCAATTTGATCCTTGAAGTTCACATCGGTTGTTTGGGCCTGCGTTACCGAACGAGAAATCGAGGCTAAGCAACCGAGGAGCAGGATCAACCGATGGGAGACTTGCAATCGAAGGGGACGAGACATCAGGTCAAGCATGTCGTTCTTGTTGGTCGTAGCGAGTATAAGGCCTATGGGAGCGATCCAAGTGCGTAAATCTTACTAGATTTTGTCCGGATTTGCTCAAGTCGCACAGCTGTGAGCCATATTCCAAGGATGTTTTGCTTCCGTCGCTCCAACTGTGTCTATCATGAAGAAACAACTCGCAGTCCTCGGTTTGATCGTTGCTTTTCCATTATCGATTGGTTGTGGGATGTGCCGTAGTATTGAGCAATGGAAATGCGATAACTGGGGAATGTGCCATTTTGCCCCCAGTCGACCTGGGATGTACTCGCCTATGTCGGTTCAACCGACCTATGGTCCTCCGACGAATTACGGGGCACCCTCGGGTATGCCGGTTGCATCCGGTGCGATGCCCGCAGGTGCGATGGCTCCTGCCCCGATGACGGCTCCTGCTGGGGTAGCGATCGGCAATCCGGTGAACCCAAATTGCAAGGACTGCAACCGCTAATGTTCGCTTATAGACGCTAATAAAACAGCCGGATCGCTGACCGCGCATGGACATTAGCGGTTTTAGAAACCGGACCGCTAATGTTCGCTTATAGACGCTCATGGAGCAGCCGGACCGCTGACCGCGCTTGGACATTAGCGGTTTTAGAAACCGGACCGCTAATGTTCGCTTATAGACGCTCATGGAGCAGCCGGACCGCTGACCGCGCTTGGACATTAGCGGTTT
>JAGWZB010000499.1 GCA_018969045.1 Planctomycetota bacterium
CACACTCGAGCGCTGGTCGATGATTTCGGAGAAATCATCGACGTTGGAGCGAGGCTTTTATCAGCGGTTAAAAAAACCGAATTGCAACAACCAAATCCCAAACCCTTATCCTCCCACCCCAAAATATTCTCTAAACTAAACACTTGGCCCTTCAAACTTCTCCCTTCAAACTTCTCCCATGCCTCTCAACCCGATCGTCTATACGGAAAAAATCGTCCGCAGCTTTCTGAAGTACCAGCTATCGGCCTACCCGCTGGCCGACCCTGGACTCAACCAGCAAATGCGCGAGCAACTCTCCCTCGATAGCGTTGGGGATACCCCACTGCTCCAAGGCCCCTACTTCTCCCTCTCAAAGGCCTTCCTCGAAGGTGCCAAAGTCTCCCAACTCGTCGATGAAAAAATCTTACACCCACACCTTGTAAACCTCATCCCACCAAACGTCCACTACGTCTACGGCCACCAAGAAGAAGCCATCCGCGCAATCCACGATAAGAAAACGACCCTCGTGAGCACCGGTACCGGATCAGGAAAAACCGAATGCTTCCTCTACCCAATCATCTCCCATTGCCTAAACCTACGTGATCAAAATGCACCCGCCGGGATCTCCGCTGTGCTGGTCTATCCTATGAACGCGTTGGCCGAAGACCAACTCGATCGACTCCGATCCCTACTAGCCGGATCGAATATTCCCTTTGCGATGTACGTCGGAAAAACACCGGAAACAGAACTACTGGTCGCTGGGCACCGAATGCCCGCAAACTCCTCGAACGCTGATTATATTGCGACCCTAGCGAAGTTTCGCTCCGAAGGACGCTCCGACTCAGTCCACCCTGCTGAGGAAGTCTGCTCTCGCGAAATGATGCGCACCCCAGGTAAACAACCTCGGATTCTGCTGACTAATGTCAAGCAACTCGAATTGCTCCTGACCCGCCGACAGGATGTCGAACTCTTTTCCGACGCTCGCCTCGACTTCCTGGTGTTCGACGAAGCCCACACGTTTTCGGGCATCCAAGGGGCCGAGACGGCCTGCCTGATCCGCCGACTCAGAACCTTCTGCGGCAAAGCCTCCACGCACACCACCTGCATTGCTACCTCGGCTACGATCGTCGATCAGAACGAACCCAACGCCGCTCGAAACTTTGCCTCCCGATTCTTCGGCGTCCACTCCACCTCGGTCGTCACTGTCCACGAGAAATACCAAAAGGAAACTTGGTCCCGCACGATCGTCCCGCAACCTCCCGCCCGCGAATCGGTCGCAGAACTGCTCAAGCAAACTCTCGCAGGACTGGAATCCACCGATGTGCAATCGGCCGTGGCTCAATCGTATGCTGCCTTAACCGGTAGCACTCTTGCCGTTTCCCCAAACACCAGCGGTGGGTGGCAAGAAAGCCTCTACGATGCTTTGCAATCGAACCAAATCGCCGCCAACATCGCAACGGCATTGCATAATCCTCGCAAGCTTTCCAACCTGATGAGCGACCTGGAACTGACCAGCGGTCGCCACGTCTCCGAAGAAGAGATGCTCGTTTACTTGGCCCTAGGCGCCGTGGCTATCAAGAACAATCGGCCCTTGATGCGCCCGGTTGCCCATGCGTTCATCCGTGGCATCAGCGGTGGTGTCGTCTCGTTCCCCCAAGGCAACACTCCCAAAGTGTGGCTGACGTCGGCCGATGAACTAACCAAACTCCAAGACAACGCGAAAGTCTGGAAACCGCGTCTCTTTACCTGCACGACCTGCGGCCAACATTACTTCCTGACGTTCCTCAAGGACTTTGATTTCTCCGCCAAAGCTCCCCAAGGCGGTCAACTCAGCGATCAAGGATCGCATTACTGGGAAGCCCTCGATGAGACCAACGGAGGCCGCCGCGTGGTGCTGCTCGATAAACTCGTCAGCCAAGACGAAGAGCAAACCGAGAGCCAACCTCGAACCGCTCCTGTTTCCTTCTGCCGTCACTGTGGTACAGGCCACCCGCCTGGTACATCATTGTGCTGCGGGTGCGGATCGTCGAGCGAACAAGTACGACTCTTTGCCGTTCGAACCAGCGACAAACAACCAGGCTACCTGAGCTCGTGCATTTCCTGTGGAGCACGAGGGAAAAACATGGGGCGGCGTTTCCGCGAGCCGATGCGGGAATTGCGTGCGACCCACGTCTCGGACGTCCACGTCCTGGCTCAAGACATGATCCAGCATGCCGACCGCAAACGTTTGTTGCTCTTTACTGACAATCGCCAAGATGCCGCATTCCAAGCCGGTTGGATGAAAGACCACGCGAGACGATTTCGACTGCGGAACCTCATGGCAGATGCGATCCATGGTCGCGAGGTTGGAATCGGTGAAATTGCTAACCATATTTCCGAGCGACTCGATGCCAACGATGTCCTCTCGCGAGTCCTGATTCCGGAGGTTTGGAGATATGTCTTTAAGGAGGGAACCGGAGGGCAACACGCCGATGAGCGTCTGCACTTTTTGCGCGTCCAAGTCCTCCGCGAGATCACCCTGGCCTCGAACCAGCAGATCGGATTGGAACCCTGGGGACGGATTTTGGTTCGCTATGAAAAAATCAGCTCGTCGGCTCCGGTCATCCAGCATTGGGCAAAACGACTGAAACTTTCGCCCGATGAGCTCAAGGTTGGGATCGATGCGCTACTGGATCTGCTTCGTCGTCGTCGCATGCTCACCGATCCTCTTGCTCCTATCTTTTCGCACTATTGGGACGA
>JAGWZB010000500.1 GCA_018969045.1 Planctomycetota bacterium
TCTTCGTCAGCAAAGACTCCAAGATCCCAGTTGGCTTTTCCGTAGAAATCGTTCTGGTGCATAAATGCGGCGATAATGCTCATGTCGAAGAGATTTCGCATTTGGCTAAAGACAGGCATGACTTCGCCGAGGGCTTCGAACTTTTGCGTGAATTCTTTCGCAAAGCCGACCGAGGCAGAATCCCCAGAACCTGCACCACGTGTGCGGGTTCCATTCTTTGCTAAGTACTCTTTCTCGCTGGTGAGTTTTGTGCCTTGCCCTTTGAGTTGCAGAGCAGTCCTCTCTTCATTGGTCACGACGCTGCTGTAGTCGGCTTCAAAGTACCACCTCTGCAAAGCGTTTGCGTTGGCTCCAGCTTGGGTTCGAACGATCCAAGGTGTAAAAGGGATCACGGTGTTCTGAAGACCCAAACCGATTAGTTTCATTCGGTAGTCTGCCTCTACCAGCACCCTTGCAAAGTTCGTTTCGCGAGGAACGCCTTTGATGATCACATTCTGATATCCCAGAGCCTGTTTCATACCGGTCAAAACCGCAGGATTGATTTGATCTGCCCGTCCCCTGAACTGATCATTGAACTGGTTCATCCGCTTGATGCCCTCTTGAGTCGGCTCGATCGACACAGCAATCGATCCGACCGCTTCGGTCGAAGGAGCGTAAACTCGAAGGGCGACGATCAAATCCATCAGATTCAAAACCGAGCGACCCGACTTGATCCCAACCCGTTCACCGCTTTGGGTCGCGTGTATTTTCTCGGCCGGGCCAGCGATCACAATGTCGTTGGAATCGGGCAGGAAAAAGACGTATTCGATTCGGGTTAAACCCGCCAGGCCTAGGATGTCCTCTCCCAGTTCCTGTTGCTCAGACAAGCGTTGCGAAACGATCTTTTCCAAACGATTCAAAGAAACCTTGCGAAGTTCGGATGAGACCTGCTCGTCACGTCCGACGGTCTGCAATGCAGCTTTTCGAACTCTCAGAGCAAGCGAGTTGTCGACGGCACTGATCCGAAGAACGCCTTGGGGATCGATCTCGACACCACCTCCTCCGCCACCACCGTTGTTATTGTTGTTATTGTTGTTGTTATTATTGTTATTGTTGTTGTTGTTGTTTCCTTGGGAGAAACCCAACGACCCCATGCTCGCTACGATGGCCAGTACGGCGCAAATCTGAGTGAGTCGACGGAACGGATTTTGGAAAAGCATCAGCAGTCGCCTTGTAGTACGTTTCGCAGTGACGATTTGAGCAAGCTGGCCATGGATCGATCGACCCCAAACTCTCTGGTGGGATATCGGATCGGCAGTCGTGCCAACCAATTCTCAAAAACTTCAAGTCACAAGAATAGTTGCCCTTTGGGTGGATATCAACAATTTGGGCAAAATAGGAGGGCTGAGCATCGGCGATTTCTTTGGTTTTTTCGTCAAAGTCCCTGTTTTTGGGAGAATCGTTCAAGTTCGCTTGACGGAACGAGCCCTTTGACGCTACATCCTACCCGGTCAGTGACCGCCTTTTTCAGTGTCAACGACTGTTTATCCAACGGCCAGAAGTTTTGTCGGCAACCTCCAAAACATCCACTTCAAAAACCTGGATTTCCAGAATCGTTTCCAACGCGATTTGGTCTGAAACCGTCGCGTTCTGCGCGATCCTCAGTGCGCTTGCATCGATAGCCCTAGGGCAGACTCCCTTTCCTTCGACGACTCCCGGGACACTTCCTCCGAGCCCAAGCTATCCCTCGACGCCCGCGACTGGAGGCTCTACTGCGTTCCCTGCAACAACACTCCCGCCAGTGACTTCGGTCCCTTCGCCCTACTCCACACCAGCACCTTACACCGCACCACCGACCTACGCGAATCCACCGACGTATCCAAATCCAACAGCAACCTACAACCCCTATGCTCCTACGTTTCGCCCAAGCACAGCTCCCGTATCCACCGTAACACCAGCGCCGTCGTCATTCAACCAAGTCTACAATTCGTGGATGGAATGGCTCACGGGAAATCCCTCATCTGGGGTGCCAAGTGCCTATGGCCAGCCAACCTACTACGGTCAACCCTCGCCCTATAGCACCTCAACCTTCGGTGTACCGGCTTACGGTCAGCCCATGGCACCTGCCACCGCTCCGACGAGTTACCCACCAGCCTACAGCAGTCCAAATCCTGGAGTCTTGTTCCCAGGCACTCCACCGACATCCTACTCGGGTAACCCGTACGCACCAAATCCCTACGGATCCAATCCTTACGCAGGAAACCCTTACGCAGGAAATCCTTACGCAGGAAACCCCTATGCTGGTAGCCCATACGCCACGGGTGCGTATCCTCCGAATCCTTATCCGACCTCTTGGAACGCTTGGTGGTACAACACTTCTTCGGCTGTACAGGCTCAAACGCAGCAAACCATGAGGCTGTGCCAAGGGTTGAGATTTCGATATACCTATGTTCCAGGAAACACGGATTTCGGTGGGGTCGATGCCAATCAGATCGAAAGCCATGACTTTGAGACATCGCTGGTTTTTGCCATTCCCAGGATCTTTGGGATGAGTCAACCGTGGTATCTCATGCCCGGTTATGCTCAACACCTTTGGTCCGGGCCCTCGGTCGACGGCTCGGATCTTCCCGGGTCGGCCTTCAGCGCGTTCCTGGATAGCACTTGGGAGACTGATCCTCTACAGACTTTTGGAGCGGAACTCGGCTGGCGGGTGGGGGTATTTTCGG
>JAGWZB010000501.1 GCA_018969045.1 Planctomycetota bacterium
CTGGAGATTCCATCGAAATTGTGCATCACAAACAAAGGGACTTCGATGGGTTGATTTTCCCATCGCTGTGTTCGAGGATCTTTGGGTGGATAAAAAGCGGACAATCGAACGGGTACATCCTCGAATTTCGGCGCAGTTGATTTTGGGCCCTTCAGTGGCGCGACAATCAGCTCGGCCACACCATCGCGATTCCAGTCGATCCAATGCATTCGATGTACCGTCGGCTCAGGCTCGAGAATCGGATGATAAGTCCACATCTGTCGCGGGTCCTCAGGAGATTCGATCCAACCAACAGCACCCCCGGACTGCGTATTGTTGGGTTGCCAATCGGTACCGATCGCAAAATCGATGTCACCATCGCGATCGATGTCCGCTGGTGCAAAACAGACGTTGTCCGCATAGTTGGCCGGTGTTTCGAAAATGGTGTGAACCTTCCAAGTCGAGTTATCTAGCCAAACAATTCGCTTGCTATCGACGATCGCGATGTCCAGTTTGCCATCGCCACTTAGATCGATCGCGCGAACGGCATAACCTACCCCAAGCTCCACAGGTAATACCCTGCTGTGCCACTGGCTTGGAGTTTCGTCGGACTCCTGGGCATAAGCAACCCAGCCCTGAGATCCAACCAGGCAAAGCCACATAAAACAGAATGCGATGCGATGCAATCGAAATGGGTTCATGACGGCTTGGTTACCTTCATCAGAAAACTTGGATTGGATGTTTCAAATCGATGCTTTTCGAGCTGATAAGTCCCTCTTGAAACCTGGATCATCCACAGTTGGGGCTCCAGTGACAGATCCCGGATCAAATACTGCTGTAGCTCAGACACATTTTCAATACTCATCATATTTACAACCAGTGTCCCGCCAGGTTGCAGCCGATGCCAGCAAGCTTGCACCAGTGATACCACCGTCCTGCCGGTTCCACCGACGAAGATGCTATGCGGATCGGGAAGTTTTTCCCAAGCTGTTGGGGCTTGGCCTAAAACTCCGACAAGGTTTTCGACACTGAATTGCTTGGCATTTTCCAGCATCAAACCGTAGTCTTCTGCATCCATTTCGATCGCGTACACTTTGCCCAAGCGGGCGATCTGAGCAGCTTCGATCGCCACCGAACCACTGCCTGCCCCGATATCCCAAACGATCGAATCCAACCTTAAGTTCATCTCGCTCAGAGCGATCGAACGAACTTCACTGGTCGTCAACAACCCTCTTTTCGGGCGACTCTGTTTGAAGAATTCGTCGGGGTTCCCAAACAGCCTTCGCTGAGTCGATAACACCTGTTGATCCGGTGTTCCGTTATGCCTGAGCAACACTAGAACATTTAGTGGAGCGAATTTTTGCTGGACCAGTTCGTTGAGCTCAAGCTTGGTCACCCTCTCGTCAGGTGCTCCGAGATTCTCGCAGACATAAGCCGTAAAGTAATGAATGCCTTTGGCGATCAGAAGCTCAGCGATCCGTGATGGTGGTATCTCTTCGGAAGTGAATATGCCAGCCTTCTCGGTGGTTCGAATCCTGTCAAGAATTCGATCCAAGGGTTGATTGGCTGCGTTGGCCAAGTAGGCCTCGTCCCAACTCTCCTTGATCCGAGCAAACGCAAGTTGCATACTGCTGACATGGGGGATCACGCGGAAGGTGTCTTTCCCAAGCCTTTCGCAGAGAAACCTCGCCGTTCCGTAAAAAAGCGGATCACCTGTAGCAAGCACTACGGATCCTTCCGGAGCAGACTCGAGCTCACTGGCAAGGCGATCGAGGTCCGGTCCCAATGGCTGCTTGATATCACCTGCCACATCGAAGCGATCCAGCAATGAGGGTGAGCCAAAAAGTTTCTTGGCCTTCTGAATCACCTCGATCGCTTGTTGGCTAAGCCCTGGGGAACCATCGTCGCCGACTCCGACAATCGTAATTCTTGGTGAACTCATAAGGTTTCTTCTAATCGCCGCTTTGCATATTCATCATTCGGTATCGCAAGAAAGCATCCAGAAATCCCTGGATTTCACCGCTTAAAACCGTATGGAAGTTCCCCATTTGGAAACCGGTTCTAGCGTCTTTGACTCGCTGGTCAGGATGCAGAAAGTAATTTCTGATCTGTGATCCGAAACCTGTCATTGACTTGCTTTGGTACTTTGCCAGTTGTTGGGCTTCTCGCTTCTCTTCTTCGATCCTCGCAAGGCGTGAGCGAAGCATCTTCCAAGCGGCAGCGCGGTTTTTGTGCTGGCTGCGTTCATTCTGGCATTGAACCGCAATCCCGGTCGGGATATGGGTAAGCCGGATTGCGGAACTGGTTTTATTGACATGCTGACCACCAGCCCCAGAAGCTCGAAATACGTCTTCCCGAACATCCTTCTCCGCAATGTCGACTTCGATCGAATCATCGATCTCCGGAGACACATCGACAGCGGCAAAACTTGTTTGACGCTTGCCTTCGGCATTGTATGGACTGATCCGAACCAATCGATGGATACCCTCCTCACCCTTGAGGTAGCCGTAAGCCGATTCGCCACGCACCACGATCGTCGCTTGAGTGATCCCGGCTGTTTCATCGTCAGAGCGATCCAGCAATTCGACCGAATAGCCATGCTGCTGAGCCCAAGCCGTGTACATACCGAGGAGCATTTCGGCCCAGTCGTTGGCATCGAGGCCTCCTTCGCGCGCATGAACCGAAAGAATTGCACCGCAATCATCATTGGGACCACTGAGCAA
>JAGWZB010000066.1 GCA_018969045.1 Planctomycetota bacterium
GTCTTCGGAAAATTTCCCTAGGTGAGAGCTCTTGAGGGTCACAACGCATTCCCAAGGGGGGCCGTGTTGAGAATCGGTCTTTCCTCCGAGGCTGAGTTGAATGCTTTGGCCAGGGGCAAATTGTCCGCATCGCTGGACACATTCTGGATCGTAAATGCAGACGAAACTTGGTCCGACGCGTCGGTTCCAAAGAGCTGTGGCGATCAGCGTGCCATCGGCGGAGGACCCACCGCCGACATTGTCGCCCATATCGAGCAAGCAAAATCGACGCGTCGGTTCGCTTTCGACTTGATCCAGCGCGGCATCGATCGAGATCAAGACGCCTTGCATCGCATCGCGAGTTTCCCAGATGGCTTGTGCAAGTTCTTTAGCCATGGCCCTGGCCAAATCGGGTTGATTGTCGGTCACGACGATGACAGAAGTCCCCATTTCCTGCACGTCTGCATAAGGGAACCCCAGGATGATGCTGTTGCTGAGCACTCTGGGATCCTCGAGTTGCCTGTTCGCAATATCGTAAATCCGTTTCAAGTGGGGTTCGTCGGTGCTTTGGCGCTCAATGTTGATGACCATGGGTAGCATCTCGGCTACCATGGTTGGTCGAATTTCATGATTGAGCATCTTGAGAATCAGCCCGGCGGCTTCAAGCCCTCGGGCGTGCTGATCCAGGTGAGGATTGGTCCTATATGCGGTGATGGCGTCGCAAGCGGCGACCATTTGCGCCGATAGATTCGCGTGTGGGTCGATGGTCGCAACGATAGGGATTTGGGGGCCAACGAGGTCTCGGATCCGGGACAAGAAGTTTCCATCGGCATCCGGTGCATGCTGTGCGACCGCAGCACCATGGGCTGCGATGAGCAGACCCTCTAGCGGCAGAGAACTTCTTGTGCGGTCCAGCAGGTCCGTGACGATTGTTTCCCAAGTGGATTGGGGGATCGGACCGGCGGGGGTAGCGCGGTAGGCTCCGATAGGAACGATTTCATGACCCGCTAATCCTTGGATAAACCCACCGACTTCGTGGTGGCTATCGGAGAATTTGGCTAGAAGCTGGTCTGCGAAAACGACGACGTCTTGATGGAACCGTTCCATGGTCGTCGGAGATTCGATGAACGTGTTGGATTCGTGAAGGAGAGCCAGAATGCCGATGCGATGCATATTTGGTCGGAAGGTTCGATGGTGGGAAAGGCATCACGAGACTAGGGCTTATAGTATAGCCAAGTTAGCCTCCATCGTTGGCATCAACTTGTCGGCGGCTCGCATTCTTGGATCCAAGCTCCATATTCTGGATGCAGTACCAAAATAGCGTACTTGGAAACGGTTGCCCAATCCTCCGTGCTCAACGACGCATAATCCATCACCCCTCGAAGATCGGTGTACCCATCTTTGTAGAAGCGTACGCTTCCATCCTCATGCTTGGCGTAGACCTTTACATAGGCTCCTTCGATCGGTTGTTTGTTGCTTGATCCGAGCACTTGCAATCGTCCGAAGGGAACCGACAGATTGACACTCAGCGAATTCGAATAAATCGGGGCGCTGCGAACAATGCCCCCCGAGACGACTTCGAGAATCAGGTTGCGATTCTTGAGTTCCTCGGGGATCTTCCACTCAAGGGGCTCCCAATTCGGTTTGGACTCCACATCGAGAGTTTTCTTGGCATTGGGTTCGATAACGGCCAATCGGCTTTGGTTTTTGCCCAAGAACGGATTGCGGCTGAACATGAGTTCAACATCGACAAAGTAGTAATGGATCTGGATCTGTTTAAGGTTCTTGTGTTGGATGAACCATTGCCCATCACGTTGGCTCAATTCGAGTCCAGGGAGCTTCGCTGCGGCTTGGTCCAGCGCCGATTCGCGGCCATCCTGCAATTGCCGCTGAGCGTCGCTTTCCAAAGGGACGTCTGCGGGTGGGGCTGTGTCGCTGTCGAGAAAAGCAAGCGTCCCGTTTTGGATCGCTTGGCGCTGACGGATCTGATCTCCTACCGTTTTAAACCACTCGTTCCAACGGGGTACAGGATAGCTTTCGTATTTCTTGGCGATCGCACCGGCGCGATCGAATTGACTTGTTCTCATCGCAAAATAAGCATCGAAATAATCGTATTGCATCTGCGCTTCGGTCGTGTTGCTCTGTCCGATTAAGCTTGCTCGGTCGACACGTTGAAAGTTCGCAAGGGCTTCCTGGGTGCGGTTCTGGATCAGTTGATAGTAGGTCAGGGATAGTCGCTGCCTGGGCAAGATTTTGGGCTGGTGGGACAGCAGATACAAAAGCTCTCGATACTGAGTGGAAAGACCATCATTGAGAATCTTCCACTGAGGGCCTAGACGGTGCGAGCGAGCCACAACGATTGGTCGGAAATCCAGGTGTTCGTACACCAGTCGCGATTCTGAATCGACATGCATGAATTTGGTATCAAAATAGGGAGACACGTCTTTTACGATCTGCTGGTTGGCTTCAAGAAACTCCTTTAGCCTATCGTCATCGCGGTGTCGCAGCGCATATCCCCACAGCGTTGGGTCGTAGAGCCCAATGCTATCGAGCTTGCTGAGTACTTGTTTCCAGAAAGCTTGGTCTTGCATTCTCCATGCGATCAAAGCAAGATCCGTCTTGGCGATGTTGACTTTGTCCAACGCGGTAAGGACTTGGTCATTGCTGCCCCATTGCGCGATGTACTCCCAAGAGGTGTCGTCTACATTCAAAGGTGCATCGAGCACCTTCAAGGGGGTGGATTCGATGTGGGCAAGGTACTTTCCAGAGGTTGAAGCCCTTGAACCATAGTGTTGGAATTCTCCGGCGGCTGGGAAGTAGAAGACATGGGACGTTTCGGTCGTCGAGAAGGGTCCTAGATGGAACTCCTGGACTGCCACGTTTCGTCCGGCTTGCAGGGGGATAGCACCTTGGGGGATCTGCATGAGGATTTGAACATCCATCGGATTGCCCGTAGGGTTGGTCAGTACCACTCGGCTGCGATAGGAAGTTCCTTGAACGAGCTCTTGACGATTGACCGGTTTGGCGATGGTATCATCGCTCGCAAGATAGATATTTTCGCTTAGCAGTACTTTCGAATCGCCCGCTTGTTTGGCTGCATCGTTGTCCTTCTGGATTGCGACGATTCCTTGGGAGTAGATCAGTCCTTTGCCAACGCTTTTGTAGATCCATCTTCCATTTTCGATCTCAAGGTTCCCGGTCTTGGCCTCCAGCGGCAGGTCGACAAAGGCTAGAGCCAGCAGGCATTCGTTGGCATTTTTGTTCACCAGATGGAGGTTTTGCGAAACGAGGTTGTCTTGGTTTTTGAGAACATCGATCCAAAAGGGGCTAGGTTCAACGAGCGTAGGATCTTGGTTCTCCAGCTTGATCTGATCGAATTGGGACTCGGCCCATTTTCGAGTTTGGGCAAGCGGTTCATACATTTGGATTTGCTTGCCGGCGAAGCGGTCCAAGGATCGTCGGCCTCGATAGGAAAAATCTTCGGATGCGTTTTCGCCTCCCTCTTGGGCTTTGGAGCGAGCCAGCGCATCAAGGCCATCGGTAGGCATATTCCAGTTGGTATCTCTTTGTCCTTGTTGGAGACCAAATCTATCTGCATCTGCCCCCGATTTATCCTTGGCAAGCTCTCTGAGGCGTTCTTCGGTTCGATCGGCTTTGCGGGCCATGTTGGCGTTTTTGCCTTCACCCAGGGCACGTCCACCACCAAAGCCGCCACCGCCACCGGCCATGCCACCCATTCCACCCATGCCTCCTGGCGCGGCGGGCTTGCCCGCAGTAGCACCTCTTTGCAAACCGAGCGAGCTGTTGGCAACCCCATTGTCTGGCATGTCGCTAAGACTCAAGCTCTCGATTTCCATGAGCCGACTTTCATCGCTAAAGAATTCGGCTGTAGTCCCATCAAGCTCTAAGGAACTGGTGCGCAGGGCTTGCTTAAACTGCAACGAATGAACGTCCATCGGTATTGGTTGGTTCTTGACTTCGTCGTCCAGGAGCCTGAGCAATCCAAGCCGCTTTTCGGGGAAGCGTTTGGTTAGCAGGATTCGTTCAAGCGTATTGAGTTGTTGGTATCGCCAAGGTTTCAGATATTGAGCCATGTCTTGACTTAAAATCCAGTCGTCGACCAGTTGGCGAGGGGACTTGTTCATCACATGGGGGATTACCACACGTTTTGTGAAATCGGGATCGTGCTTGTGGAGAAACAGATGAAGTTCGTGGCAAGCGAACTGGCTGTATTTGGATTCCTTTTCAGCGTCGCTCAGGGAGCTCCATTTTTTCAGGAAGTCGAATCGCCGGAACTGCGATGGTTGCTCTTGGAGACCATCGATCATCGGGATCAGTTCGCTGATCGAGTTATAAATACGAATTCGGGTGACGCCGACATCTCCCAGATCGGTCACTTGATCTGCCTGGACGCTCAGTACGGAGTCTTTTTGAATAAAATGTTTTTGAGGATCGAACGATTGCGGCAAACGCCGATCGGCCAATTTGCGAGGTGGAGTCCAGGGCAATGCGAATCGAGTTTGGGCGCTGGAGCCAGGAGTAATCGCCACGAGGGATATATCTGTGGTGCCTTGAAATTCTTGGGTATCCAAGACGACGCGGCCTTGCGCACCGATGGGGATATTGGCAAGTATTTTTGTACCTTGGGCTAGGAATCCATAGTCGCGTGAATTGCCGACTGCCGCTTGGAGGCCGGCTGGGTCGCTTGCAGAAGGTGCGGGTGCAGCCGATTTTGGAGCCGCTCGTTTCTCGGCGATGGCATCACCGGCTTGAGCTTGCTGACTTTCGTTGCGAGTGGCTGTAAGCTCCCAGGGATTCAGCAGGATTGTAGGGTGGGCAAGGGTGCTTCCGAGCATCCACTGCGCTTGTTGTCTGGCCAGAACGTATTGGTATTCTTCATCGAGTTTCATGGAATCGACGTAGAAGCTGGGGGCTGATTCGCGACGTAGCGTCGGAGCGAAGTTTCGCTGAGTGCGACGCAGCCAATGATCGGACTCACCGTGAGCAAAAGGGGAGGCGACCACCAGGAGTCGGGTCGCATCGTCGGCCCCCAACAGATCGATTTGCAGTTTGCCTTCGACGATAGACACTCGCTCGATCGCAAGGCTTTGGGTTGGCGTTTTGGAGAGTGTTCGATTTTTGCCGACGATCCAATTGTCTCGGCGCTGACCGGCGGTGATTTGAATATCGCAACGAGTGGAGTGATCGTGATCGATTAGAAAATAATTTCCGGGTTCGAGGCCTTCGATTTCCAGGAGTCCTGAGAGGGGTTTGACGTTGCTGGTCCAATCCTTGACGACCACATTGGCGCGTTGCTCATAGAGAGAGAATCTCCTGGGGGATCTCTCGAGGGCTTCGACCCCGACGCTCTTGCCTGGGAGTCGATCGGCCAAGACCGGTGCGGTCAATCGGAGCGTCTCACCTTTGGCCGCGTGCATGGCGATGGGCCAATCCAACTGAGTTCTTGGCATTTGGAATTCGCGCGGAGTCATTTGCGCCCCGCGGATGGAGATTTGCTGGACACCTTCGAGTCTTCCAAGTTCGATTTCACCTTGCGCATCGGTGGCTAGTCGGACCGATCGCGATTGGTTCACTCCTGCCAATTTCAGATCCAGTTGCAAAGCGATCCGAGGGATCGGTTCACCGTTGCGACCGCGGACTTCCAGACGGTATCCATCCGACGTTCGATTTAGGTACGAGTCATGGATCTGGGAGCTTCTGGCAAATTCGTTGACCTTGGTTTCTTTGGTCGCCACAAGAACCTTTTGCGTGCCGGTGCGCATTTGCGAAATTTTCGCTTGAAGCATCCAGTCGATACCAGCCAACCGGGGTGGGACATTGAACTCTTGGGTGAGTTCTTGATTCTCATCGAGTTGAAGGTTCTTGAAGACTTGGGTGTTGGAAACGCCGTCTAGGTCGATGCTTCTGGCGTGCAGTTCAATATCGCGCAGGTTTTCCAGTGGAATCGGTTGGTTGTGAGCCAAGAGTTGGGTCCTGACGACGACGGCAGATCTGTTTCCTGAGAGAATCGATTGAGGGGTGATCAGGAAATCGGCCCGCAGTTCGTAGGCTTCTCCCAGATGGTTAAATGGTTCCAAGACGGCGAAGGTGCCGTCGACGAGCAACATGTTTTTTAGTTGGGTGGTTTGGTCGAAGGGGATGAGGATCCAACCGTCTTTTTCTGGTTGGAATTCGCGCTCGCCGATCAGAACCGTTGCGGTTGGGACATCATCCCCTTGTGCATTGACGATACGGACCAATTGGCCGGCATCGCTGATCTCGAGGATGGAGGCCAGTTGTCCTTTTTGGACCAAGGCGCGGCTGCGTTGGCCGCCGGCGAGGACTTCTACAATCCAAACACCTTGTCCTTCGAGTTCCGGCAACTGAATCGATTCGCGGTGTCGAAGATCGCTCTTTTGGGCATAGGTGAGATTGCGTTGGACGTTGGGCACGACGCCATCGAGGTCGATCGCAGTCGAGATGGCTGCTTGCTGTTTGCTGAGAATATTCCTGGCATTTAGGCGGTAGATTCGAATCAGCAACTCGGGAGTATTTTTCAGATCGAGGGTCAGAGCGACAGAGTCGTCGGTTTTGAAGGTCGAGGGATTGGTCGGTGCGAAGCGGACTTCGACGCGTTGGGCGAGTTCCTTTTGGTCCTCGGGTGAGAGCTGCGCGTAATAGACTTTTGGATCCCCCAATCCGTGGAGGATCTTGGTGATTGCAAAGAACCGTTGCAGGTACGCTCGATCTAAAAGATTCGCAAAGTCGTCTACCTTGTCATCGGTCTGAAAAAAGATATCCAGGTACTTCTCGATCAGTGGGGTGTCGTTCCCGATAGGGCGAATCAGATAAGGGATTGCAAAGGCTGCATTGGGATCGACTTGGGTTGCATTGCGGACAGCTTCGCGGAACTCCGAAGCGCAATAAGGGCGGAGATACGGGAGTCGCAAATAGCGCTTGAATCGATCGCGATCGGGTGTTCCTTGTTCAAGGTCAAAGACCAATCGCTGATGGAGAACGGAAGCGATGAGGCTGTTATGAACTTCAGGAAGCGACAGGACATACGCTTGGGCTTGATCGAGCTGTCGTTTCCGAACCGCTGGGTCTTGGATCGACTCGTCATCCGATGGGAGCAAGTGCCGCAGGACTTCTAGGACGAAATTGGAATTCTGATCGAGAGAGGGGATACGTTTTTGAAGTTCTTGAAGTTGATCGAGAGTCAGTTCGCGATGGATGGGTGCCCAGCCGAAACCTTGGGAGTGGATCGTGGTGAGTTCTTCGACCATGCGGTCGATGAGCTTTGGCGAGTCGATCCGGTGGGAGCGAGAGAACCACTTGCGCAGCTGATCGATATCAGGGACGTCGGCTAGGACATCCGCTAGCACGGAGTCATCGATCGAATCGATCCCTTGTTGCTTGACGGTGTTTTGAAGGATTTCTTTCCAGTTGTGGAGTTTCGGATCGAGTTTGCTGGGAAGTTCGGCAGCTTCGTTTCGTTTGGGAGCCGGGTGGCTGGTTTCGATTCGAAATTGGTTTTGGAGGAATTCGGCGGCTGCGTTGGGGTTGGATGAGAATTCGAGGATCGCTTGGCGAGTTTCCATCTGTTGGGTCAGGTTATTTATGCCGAATTTTGCGATCCACTCAACCAGCAAAGCTCGAGCTTGCTGGACGCGAGCTTCGTTCTGAGAGTGCAGGACCGAGTAGTAAAAAAACTCGTTGGTGTTGGGGATCAGCTCTGCGAGGATTTGTTCGCGTTGGTCGCTTAGGGCAAAGCGTTCGAGGAACCCAAGAGGTTCTTGGGGGGAGCTAGGTTGCCCGGATTGGGCATGAGCTTTGCCGGTCAAGATGGCGGCCGATACGACTAGGAGGCTAGATAGCAGGAGAGTCGAGTGCATGGTTGTCACGGTTTTGGATTTGGACAAGAGTCGAGTCGGGCCGCGTACCATCTTAGATCCCATTCCTGAGGTAGCGACGGTTCGAGCGACAAAAAGATCGAGTTACGTGGTGCTTAACGAACTTCAGAGGTTTTTCTTAGGAAAAAATCGATTTCCAGGAAAAAATTCCTGTCGCCGCAGCTGGACATCAGCGGATGTAGAAGGGGACAGGTGGTAAAAAGGCGTGTTGAAATAACATAACCGCTCCGCCTTCCCACAGGGCGAATTTGCCTAAGTAAAGGAATCCGACATACACACCGATGGCAGCCAGATGGACAACCCATGCGATCCATCGCAGGATCCAGGGTGCATTTTTGGTTTTTCGGGAACTGCGTCGCAACAGCCAGCCAATGAGCAATTTGGCTGGAAACATTCCTAGGACAAAGAAAATGGAGAGCAGAAACCACAGCTGGGTTGGGATCTTTTCGATTCTCAGGACGTACAGCGGCAGCGAGAGTGCTAGGAACAGGATGTTGGTCAGGGCGTATGTCAGTGGGACTTTACGAAACACATGGCGAGCCAGCGATCTGTCGAGCATGCCGTGGAGTCGTCGCTTGGACGTGGTGGATGTTTGCTCGAGGGCATTGAGGGCCATGCAAGACTGCAGGGTGGGCAGGTATTGCAGGGCTCTTGCCATGAGGAGGGCTCCTACGAGCCCCAGCAACGCCAATCCACCTTGTTGCTGCGGTTGGACTTCGGGTGCGGCGTTGAGGGATATGAGGATCAGCAGCGCTGGAATCGCCAGCCAGATCCAAGCTCCGAGGCTGGCTTGGAAACCCAGTTTGGTCAATCGCCACAGATGAAGTTGATGGAGGAAGGCCCACCAACGGTTTTCAAGGTCGATCCAGAAGCTTGTTTTTGCGATGGATCGCAGGAAGCGAATCGGTTGGGGCCAAAGAAAGTGATTCCAGCGACCGCCTCGGGCGATGGCCCAGAGGACCCACAGGGCCCAGGCGATCGCAAGGACTCGAGCCAGGATTCGCAATCCACGCGCTTGAGTCGTACCGGGCTGGATCAGTTCTGAGGAATAGCCAAGGTCGGTGATTAGCCAGATCGGTAGCCAGGTCAACAGAGTCCACATTCCGCATCGCACGATATGACCTGCCAGGGCGATCCCGGGAAAGCAGGTTCTCAGTCGAGCACCGCTTGCGATTCTTGCGGAGCATTCGAGCATGTACCCGAGGCTTGCAAACTGCAGCACAGGGATTGTTGCTGCGAGGCTTAGGACCATCACTAGGCTGAAGGTGTTCCAGAGGAATCTGGCAGCGGTTCGGAAAGAGCGAAGGAGGAAGCTCACATTGTTTTCCGGTGGGAGGGACTACGACTGATACAAACGGATATTCGTTACAACCGCTATGTTTTTGGGGGCATAGGTTCTAATTCTTTTAGAATACTGCAAATCGTTTGCAAGGTCTGGATAAGGAATTAGGATTGGGCAAATCGTTACCTTTTCCCCCTTCCGTAGAGCGTATTGGCTTTAGGTACCCGTGTTATGCAATTAAGATTTTCAACTCTGTTTGTGCTGTTGCTGTCAGCGATGGTTTCGGTTTCTGCTTGGGCCCAAGATCCCCTTGATGATGTGTACGGCCATGCCGTGCATGCTTATTTCCGAGGCGATGCAGCGACAGCCCAGCAGTGGCTCAATGAGGCGATTGCTGCAGGGAGCCAGGACCCGCGAGCTTATTATTACCGAGGATTGTGCCAAGCGGCCTTGTCGAGCGATCCGGAGGCAGGAGCCAGCGATTTTGAGCAAGCTGCCCAGATGGAAATCGATGGCAAGAAGGTGGTCAATGTGGGCAAAGCTCTGGAGCGAATCCAAGGCCCAGTCCGCTGTCAGATCGAGGCGATTCGGCGCAAAGCCCGATTGGCTTCGCGTGGCAAGTACATGGAAATGCAAAGGCTCAGGTACGAGCAAGGCATTCGCAATGGAGCGACTGTCCCCGCCTCGCCTTCGGATGCACCGCCACGACCTGTACCTTCGATCAACGACCCATTTAGCGATGGGGCGGACTTGAACAAGGGTCAACCCAAGCCGATGGCCGAACCGGTCACTCCTGCACCAGCGTCCAACGATCCCTTTGGAGATCCTTCGGCACCTGCAAATCCTCCGGCCAACCCAGCACCAGCGAGCGATGATCCATTTGGTGATAGTGCACCGAAGGCCAAGCCGGCACCTGCATCGGACGATCCGTTTGGAAATTAGGGTTGAATTGTAGACCCCCAAGGGTCGTTTGAAACGCATCGAAAGGGCGGTTTTCTTTGAGAAAGCCGCCCTTTTTGCTTTAAGTCTACGGATCGAAATCTTTGTCCAATCTGGGTAGGGTTGTCTAAAAAAGCACTTCCGTGATTTTACCCTGGAATCTACATTGCTTGGCTTTGGAAACAGACCGTTTGCTGGAGTGAGTCCATGAGGATAATCCAGGTCGCCAAGCCCGGGGGAGCCCGTGAGTAGCAAGCCACCAGGCAGAAAGTCGTCAGGTAGAAAATCGCCTCAGGAGCGAAATCCCCAAGAACGAATCCTTGCGGATGAGTCCCAGCGGGTCGATGATCTGAATCAGGTGCTTGGGTATCTGAACTTTTCGTCTGGAAACACAGACCCAAAATTTCTGTCCTCTTTGAATCGCCTCTACGCCAAGGCTTTGGGTCCTGGGGATGGTGCGTTGTATAAGGGGTTACCGGCTTGGCTGACGATCCAGCAATGGCTTGTGGATCAGTTGGAGGTTTTGCGACAGAGCAACCCTGCTTTTGCTCAGAGCCAGCAGGCGTCGCGTGTGATTGAGTTGGTGTGGCGGTCGTTACTGCCAGATTACTTGGATTACCACAGCGACCTTCTTTTCCATCAGCAACCTGAGGGGGTTTTCAACGGTCTGTTTCTTGGGCGGGCGATCGAAGCGGTGCTCAAGCAGGCAGGTCCTTGGGATCAAGTCGATCGGATTGTCTCTGGGGCGATCCAGCAGATCAATGACTACGTGGGATATCGTCCGGTAGCGACGCTTGAGGGCCATGACCTAGAGCCTTATGACCACGAATGGGTAGGTCCGATTCCGTTATTTATACGAGGGGTCGGGGTCGCATTTGGTCCTTATTATGAACTGCTCGAGCGAACGCTCAAGATACTGCGGGAAACCTCCGAGGGGATCCTGCGGGCGGCCCAGTTTGATTTAGGTCGACTCGACGAAATCTGCATGGATCCTAGGGCTTATGATTTCGACCATCCGGTCAACACTCGGCCCAATTATTACTTTGGGCAGTGGGACCCTCACTTGGTCGACTCATCGGGTTATTACCGACGATTTGTTTTGCAGCAAGTGACTGTCGACGCGTTGATGGCTCGAGTGCTCAGCACCAAGGAGTTGCCAAAGGATGAGTTGATCACCGAGGCAGCGGCGGTTTTGGCTGGAACGATGCTGATGGCATCTGGCATTTGTGGGGCATCGCCCACGTCGATCGCTTCGACCACGACGGTAATGGAGTTGCTCACGATCATCGCTTCTTACAGGGATGCGTTTTACATCGAGTACTTACCTCGATTGGAGGGCAAGCATGCCAAGAGGCTTGAGGCAGAGGCGAAAATTCGCAGGCAGCCATTGGGGGGAGCAAGGCAGGAGCTCAATACGACGCTCGGTAGGCTCAGAGCCGCTCAGGTCGAGCGGGTGCAAGTAGCCCGTATTTTTGCCAGGATGGGAAATGCCCAAGCGGCCAAGGAAGAGGCAGATGACGTACAAGTACCTTCGGCCAGAATCCTCTGTCGCATCGACTGTTTGCTGACGATTGGAAACCAGCTCTTGCATCGAAAGGAGTTAAGTCCAGCGGAGCTTCACAAGGCTGCGCAGATCCCTGAGCAAATCGAGGATTTGGTTCGGCGTGGGATCGCCTGCGGTGCCTTGGTCGATCCTTGGAATATCCTTGGCTTTGGCGGAAACTTCAACCGATTCAGCGGGTCGGATACCTCGGTGCCCGATGACCGAGTGCATGAGTTGGTCGAGATCATGGAGTTGTGTTTTGGGCTGTTATCGCGGATATGGCGTGAGGCGGCTGCAAGGGACATGCAGGACTTGTGCGATCAAACCGAGAGTTGTTTCCGAAAGTTATCGCAGTGGTGGCGTCAGTTCGCTGCACATCAGGTCAGCGATATCCATGCGACGGATCCGCAAATCGCATTGGAATCGGCTCAATTGGTGGCTCGGGCCCTACAGCTGTGGCATCGGGGTGGTGCCTCAGCGGGCGATTTAAAGTTTTGGAGCCCTCATGCTCAGATCTTTGATTCACCGAAAGCTTATGCACTGGTGATCGAAGCATTGCTCGATAGGGAGGACTTCGTCGGTTCAAGAGCACTTTTGATTCATTGGCTCAGCCAAGTCTCACGCGTTGGTATATCGAGTGGTTCGATCGCTTATTCGGATTTCGCAAGGCGTTGGATGGAGCGGCTACTGGACCCATCTAGGAGGTCCAAGACCAGTCCGACCCAGTCGTGGAGTCTGATCGAAAAGTTTTTTGCTTATGTGGAATCCAATGCGGAGGAGTATTGGCAAGCCCCTGTGTTTGAGCTGCTCGATGGCCGCAGGAAACGCTCGTCGGAGAAGTCGGATCTAGAACCTGGCTTGGATGAAGATGATACAGACAATCCCTTTGGTTCTGCTTACGAGGACTTTATCTACAAAGACACCACCGATGATGGTGTTGAAGGGCCCGTGTACGAGACGGGTTTAGGGAATGACGAAGAGTTTATTGCTGAGTCCAAGCGGATCGGAGAGCATCTGATCTTTTTAAGCGGCTTGGCTCACATGTGGAAGCAAGTTGCCGAGTCGGGGGCATGGTTATGCTACCCGGAGAGCAACGCAGAGCCTGAGGCGATCAAAGAGCGGATCAAGGAAGTGCTAGTCGGGTGGATCGACTCAGCGATTTCGCAACGAAACGGACTGCTGCGATTGCTGGATCAAATTCAAAAGTATGCGATTCCCACCGGTGCGACCGATGCGGACTCGATGACCAAGTACGATCGGCAGCGGGTGGCCAAGGAATCATTGATCGAGAAGATCCTCTCGACTGCCGTCGAGACGATGGACGCATGCAAGATGCTCTTGGGTATCCAGTTGGCTCATTTCCAAGACGCACAGGGGTCTACTTGGTGGAAGAGTTTCGAGTCGATCACTCAGGATGATCGAAGTGCGATCGAACTTTACGGACACTTGATGGGGGCTCGGCGCGAGCAGGTCGAACCGAGTTTCAGAAAGTACTTAACGGCTATCCGAAATGAGCCGTTGTTGTATGTTTCTCTAGCACGGGGTGGGAATCCTAAAGACATCCTGCTGGCGCGTTCGCGCCGTAGGACATTGACTCACTTACTGACTTGGTTACCCAGGCAGGGGTTCTATCATTTTGCAGGATTATTGATCGCCACGGCCCGTCAAATGGAGGCCCACAACCATGTGGGACATGGAGCCGTTACCGAGTTTGACGATCTGTTTCAGATTGCGTTCAAATCGATGGTCCGATGCTTGATCCGCAACGCGTATCAGTGGTCTGAGGGACAAGTCGCGCCCAAGAGATCCAAGAAAATTCGAGATTGCCCAAGCGCGGTCGGACAAGGTCCACTTGGGGATCTTGCTTGCGTGGAACTTGAGAATCTTGTCGATCGAAATTTGCCTGAGCCCGAGCCGGATTTTCTCGTGCCGTTGCTTGAGCAGTTGACCGAAGGGCTCTTGGGGCACTGGTTATCGCATTCCCGAACCCTCAGGCTTAGCGTTCTTGAAGTCGTAGACAGTCCGAAGCGATGGGCGCCCCTTTCGGAGTTCATCCAGAAGTATGGTCAAAGGATCTTTACGCAGGTCTTTTTAAGCTTGCCTCATGTGCGAGCTATTTTGCATCAGGGAGTGGATAATTGGCTCCAGCAAGCCATGATCAATCGCGATAGTCCAGAAGCTGAACCGCTTTTGGATGCGATCGATGCCGGCGAAATTGGGTTCGAGGAAGCCACAGACCGCTTGGGTGTCGTCTTCGAAGCTATCATCGATCATTACGCCGAATACAAAGACTACAACACCACCACGACTCAGTCGGATCGAGGTGAGATGCTCTATATGTTCTTAGACTTTCTCCGATTGAGGGTTCGATACGACCGAGTCAGCTGGAATCTCAAGCCAGTTTTTTGGGCCCATGAGGTGCTGGTCCACACCGGTTGTCAGCGGTCGGCGATACAGTGGCGACGCGCCTTGTCTGATCGTGTATCCAACGAGTCGGACGCTTACCTTGAGAAACTCCAGAAGCTTCAGAAGACTTATGCGATGATGATGACGTCCGTGGCTGATCGTCTCAATGAGCGATTCATTAAACCGATGACCATCGATCGGATGCGGGCGTTGATCCGTCCGGCGATGCGTCAGTTGCGAAGCAGCGATCAGCAGGAGAGCCGAGCGTTTGATCTGCTGGTCCAGGAACTGCACTTGATGATGCGCGAACCAACCGGCGTGGGACTTGAAGTCCCTGCTTGGTTGATGGTGCTGCAGGAGGAGGTCGACCGGGTCTTAGACCAAGAACATAATTCGCTACCGTCGAACCGGCTCGAGAGAGCCATCCCGCTGGTAAGTTTGAGTTTGGAGGAAGTTCGCTCACAACTCATAGCCAATCAAACGATGGATCAATCGCTCCGAGGCCCTGAGCCTACATAGAGTGGTTCCACGGTACTCCAGTAATGTTGGAATTTGTAGTACTGTTTGCGGTCCTCTTGTGCATCTGTGCCGGTAAGCTTGATATCCCAGTAATTGTTTAGATCATGAAGTCGCTGGATTAATAGATTTGTATCTTTTGCTTGGAGCGCTTCCCGAAGAAACGCGCGATGGGAATCCAACGATTCAAAGCGATCTGATTTGGCTTTGCGGAAATATTCCAAGGCTTGCTGTGGATTACCCAGCTGATTTTCTAGTCTTCCTAGGAAATCATGCATCAAAGGATCGTTGGTTTGCTTATGAATCGATTCCAACTTGCTTCGCAAAGTCTCAGGGTCGACGCTTGAAGCTGAGTTATTCTTGTTTTTAAGCCAATCTTGGACCAAGAGAATATCGGAATCCAAGGGGCCTGGAAGTTGCACATTGGCCTTTGGGATATCGCTGATATTGAGGTTTGAAGCTCCAGTCCAGATCAAACAAAATTCACTTAGAGGTCTTTGGATTTGAAAGTCAAACATGTCCTGAATTTGATGATCGACTTGATTGTCGGAAAGTACTAGGACTAGATAGCCATAGTTCTTGTTTGCGTAAAAATTAGCAAACTGGTAACCAGGTAGTTTGGCGTTTACGTTACTAACTGTTTGTTTGGTGAGGAATACATTATTGCAGTAGAGATTGAATTGACCGAAATCGATGAGTTTCATCAGGGGCATCAGCAACTCCTGATCATCGAGCATGTCGGCCATGGTTTCGTTTTCGCGATAGTATCTAATCAGCAACGCCATGCTATGGTCCTGACTAGCAGTACCAATGACTCGCCAATCGTGGTATCCGGGAGTGATGCTTTGAGACGCCGTCAAAAAGGCTCTCACGGAATGGCTTAGTTTCCTCTCGATCAACTCCAGCGAAAGTCCTGATGGGACTTGTGCTTGCTCCTTACGATCGACGCATTTAGCAAGCATGGTGTCGTAACCGAAAAGTCCTTCTAGCGATTCGTACTTGGATGCTGGAACCTTTTTGACGATCTCATTAGCGATGGTAGAACCAGGAAACGAACGGCCGAGCAAATCAAAATTCGTGTTCCACTGCTGAATTTTTTCCCAGTCGATTGAAACCGGTTGGAACATCTGCACCGGTGATTCAATCTTGTCTGGCTTGGGCCAAGCCCGAGAAAACCCAAGCCTATCTGTGGCAAAGGGTACAAAAAGAGCAATCGCAGTTAGCAGGGGAGTTACAGCAAACGAGTAAAGTAGCCATTTGGGAATGCGTAAAAGTCTTCCCCATGGAGTGGTTTGCTGGGTGTTGAAATCCAGATCTTGAGCCAGAGCGTGGTCACTTGTACCGGTAGTGTTTGGGGGCACTGTCTCCTGGAATGCAATCACTCGATTGCAGTTGGGACATTGCATCCCCTTGGTCAATTGAGAGATTGGAGCACGAAATTGAGTTCCGCAAAGACAAATGCAGTTTTTGCGCATCGGAAGCATTTTCTACAGTAGGATCTAACGGTGCGATCTTGGTTTCATGACGGCAGATGCATCAGAGGCGCGTTGCCGATTGTATCATGTTTTTCTCTGACGTTGGGAAATCCAGGCTCTGAGGAAGTAACCAGGCGTTTTTCTTATCAGTTTTGTTAGATGTAGCGACTGTATCGATTATCCTAGATCATGTTGCAAAACCGGCTCTCTGGAAGGGGCAACTGAATCCGGAGCCTGTTTCGAGCGATTTAGAATGTCGATGAAGGAATTCATCCGATCAACGAGGTTTTTCGTGTTCAAAGTAGCAGTTCGATTGGCATTGCTAGCATGGTTGACACTGCTGGGGAGTACCCAAGCGGAGTTGGTGACGCTTTACGACGGTAGTGGTCTTCCAGCAGCTCAACCCTGGTTGACCTTCGGAGCCGATACCTTCAATGGATGGTCCCAGGAGAGTGTCGCAGGTGGAGTTCGACTGACGACCGATTTGCAGACGCGATCTGGGTACAGCAATTACTTTCCATTGCCCAGTCCGGTGCTCAAGAACTCAGCATTCCCGTCGTTGAGAAGAGCCGATGGGTTTGAACTCTCCTTTAGGA
>JAGWZB010000502.1 GCA_018969045.1 Planctomycetota bacterium
GACGGTCGTAACGATCCGTGTCAGGTTTTTGGTGTCAGGCTCGATGCGCGCTGAACATCAGCAACGCACCATGATCCCAGGTAATTTTGCCTGACACCAAACGGTAGGGATTTGGCGTCAGCTTGAAGGAAAATGCAACTTGCCTATTTTTGTCAAGAATCAGAGCCGCCGTGCGCTTTCCGTCGTCTAAGACTCCGCCATCCTGTGCACTGAGCGCCACTGGACTACCTGGCTCGGTTTGCGAGAAACCCAGAAGTACTTCGACTGTCTCTCCGGGATCGGCGTTGAGCTGGGGATACTCGCCGCCCTGATTCACGGTCATTGCGATCTGCTGAGCCGTGCTTGGAACGCGGACGAAGGCGGTTACAGGTTCGCCGGGATAGAAGGGCTGACCCGAGGGATAAGTGTGTGGCTTGAAGGAGGTTAAGTCCCGAGGGCTGATGTGACCAGAAACCGTCATCGCTGCTTTCGGGGCCCCCGAACGCAATCCTGAATTCTTCCCCGACGAAGAGTCGGAACGCGTTTGGGAGCCGAGCGCAGATCGTATCTGCCTCTCCATCGCGGAAAGAGCTCCCCCAAAGGTTGGAGATGGGCTTGCCAGGCGCTCTGATAATGGAGGGGATGTGGTTGATCCTGTCGACGTGGCGGAGTGCTCACGATCGGGTCGGTTGACGAACCATACGCAGATGCACATCCACAGGGCTGCGACGATGAGAATCCATAAATCTACTCGCTTCATTTGGAATCGGTGAACCCACGGGGGAGTGGGGTGTGCCGATGAATTCTACCCGAAAATCAAAAACTTTCTAGTAAGAAAGTTCGCTGTCGTGGCGAAGACGACCACCCCCTAGCAATTCTCTTCAAAAGGAGTGTTCATAGCCGATAAGCCGTCCCGGTTGCATTTCTCACATAGGCTGGCCTATCCAACGCTATTGGTTGCCGCGTAGGTTCATATGATGCGTTGTGCTTACGCGGAGTCGAATTCGGCCGAAGTGACGGTGACTGCTTGAGGCGATCCCAGCCGCGGCTTAGTCAAGTGGCGATCGATGGTGAGTCGTCAAACACTTACGGTAGACACACGAATGCGCTAAGAGTATCTGAGCTAAAAGAGCTCTGGGCAGGACAATGCCCCCCCCAACCCTCCTTCGGTAGATGCGGATTTCTGGACTTTGGGTTGATTCCGCTCTGTTAGGATTCTTCCATTCCGTTGCCGCAGTAATACAGATGAATAAATAACAAGTAGTGAGCAAGCGTTGCAAAACTTGAATCACGCCGTCCTTTCGGGCTTTTGAGATCGGTTCCGTCGAGTTCCATTACTCCGCCAGTTTCTGGATCGGAAACAATCCAAGCAATTTCATCATTGCCAACAACCCCAAGTATTGAGAAACGGTTTGCTATAACTGCCGGAGGATCAAACGATCTCCGAGAAATCTCCAAGCCGATCGATCGAAGCTCAATTACACTAGGCAACGTTAAAGTAGCAGCCCCTGTACCGGCCTCCAACTCTCCGTCAACGATTTCCCATTCCTGTGTTGCCGCCGCTGCGGCCGTCCGCCATCTCTGCCATGCCTCCTCTTCCGAGAGACTTTCGACCCGCGCCTTGAGCCGAAGGTATGAACCTCTAGCTGACACGATCGATCGGTATACAAGGAAAGTAGCTAGGAGGACGACTGCGAGCGCAATTGCAATGAACATCGTTATGGACAAGGTCTGGTGAGTTCGTTCCGAAGCAAGCGTGCTGGCCCCAACATTGCACTGCCATGAACTACATTTTCGGCAAGTTCTGCGCGTCGATGCAACGCGGCATGCTCTTTAGATAGGACTCCACGTCTAGGGCCGGGCGCGACTTTTTTGAGATTCCACTTCCCTGAGTGTATACTTTTTGGAAGGCCACCCGTGGGAAACTTGGACGCGGCACCACCCCAATTTCCTAGCACAGGATGGATGTGGTGCTGAGTCTGTTCCATTCCCTTTATTGCAGCATTTGCTTCGGCTCTAGCGACCGCTCTTCCTTTGGCTTTTAAGGCAGCTTTCAATCCTGCAGACGCCCCAAGCGTGGCTAGATCCGCAGCAACTTGAGTTCGCCCCCCCCACTTGTATGCGGATGAGTTGTAATCAACACCGTCTTGTCCAAAAAAGAAGCTCCGGGCCAACCCGCTAGCACCAAAGCTAGCACTATCACCAAAACCTGCGACAAAATTGGCGGCATCCCTCCCTCCGTTGTCGTCAAAGCCAATGACAGCATCGGCCAAGCCAGGGACCGCTTCGAACATCCCGTCTAGCCAGTCAAGTCCATAAGGATCGACGAGTAGCATTGGCCGATTCCCCACATAACTATACAGATTGCAGTCACCTCCATCGAACAAAATTGGATCGGTCTGCAAAAACCGCCCCAACTCCACCGAGTAAACCCGATTTCGATAGTCGTAGAGGCTTGCGGCACCAATCCACTCGCGGCCGGTGAACATGAACCGATTCCCCACGCTCGAATCGCTCTGCGTTGCATCGCTTGCCGCAACCCAAACCTTGGCCTTTCCAAAGGCATCGTAGCGGTAGGACTCGACCGTCTGTCCCGTCTCATTTGTAATGGCTGTGGTGCTGCCCAAGGCATCCTGGTGATAAAAGACGGTCCCATTCCCGTCGATCTTGGCCAGCATCTCATCGACTCCTGCCCCATGAACGTAGATCTG